>CAZNMK010000521.1:0-2119 GCA_964574045.1 uncultured Roseovarius sp.
GGATGCGCGGCGCCAGCGCCTGCGCGGCGGTACGCGTGAGCGCCCAGAGCCCCATCTTGGCGATGGTGTAGCTCATGAACTCGGGCGTCAGCTTGCGCACCCGCTGGTCGATCATGTTAACCACCAGCCCGCGCGCCACCGGCTCGCCATCCTCGTCCAGATCGGGTTCGGGCATCTGCGCCGCCAGTGCCTGGGTCAGCACGAAGGGGGCGCGCAGATTGCTCTCCATGTGCCGGTCCCAGCTTTCGCGGGTAGCGCTGTCGATGCGGTCGTGCTCGAAGATCGAGGCGTTGTTGACCAGCACCAGCACCGGCCCGCCCAGCGCGCGGGCGGCGCGCGGCAGCAGCGTCTGCACCTGTGCCTCGTCCAGCAGATCGGCGCCCAGCGCCACCGCGCCGCGGCCCAGCGCCCGGATCTCGGCCACCACCCCGGCCGCGGCCTCGGCCGAACTGGCATGGTGCACGGCGACGTCATAGCCCTGCCGCGCCAGTTCCAGCGCCATCGCCCGGCCCAGCCGCCGGCCCGCGCCCGTCACCAGTGCCCGCGTCATCCGTTCAGCCCCTCTGTCAGCTCAACACGACACAGACATAGACCACGTAAAGCGCGGTCAAGACAACGCCCCATACCCGGCCGATATCCCTGCACATCAGGACGAACGGCGCCAGCAGCAGCGACGCCCCCAGCATGACCCACAGATCGAAGACCAGGAATTCACGGTCGACCGGCACCTCGCCCACCAGCGCGGTAATGCCGATGATCGCCAAGAGGTTGAACATGTTCGATCCGATGACGTTGCCCAGCGCCACGTCGGCCTGCCGCCGCAGGGCCGCCATCACCGTGGTCGCCAGTTCGGGCAGCGAGGTGCCCAGCGCCACCAGCGTCAGCCCGATCACCGCGTCGCTGACCCCGTAGAGCCGGGCAATAACCGAGGCGTTGTCGACCAGCAGATCGGCGCCCAGCGGCAGCCCGACGAGGCCCAGGACCAGGAACGCGACGATCTGCCACCAGGGCATGTCGGGATCGGCGCCCTCGATTTCCCCGGGATCGTCGGCGTCGAGCCGGATACGCGCCTGTTCGCGGCGATGGTCGCGCGCCTTGCCGAAGGCATCGACCAGTATCAGCGCCAGCACCGCCAGCAATGCGACCGCCGCGAGCGTATCGAACCGGCCGCGAAACGCCAGCGCCACGAACCCCGCCGATACCGCCAACATGAACAGATAGGTCCGGCGGCTGTCGCACTGGCTGACATGCAGCCCCGAAATGATCGCCGGCACCCCCAGCACCAAAAGGATGTTGGCGGTGTTCGAGCCCACGACATTGCCCAGCGCCAGCCCCGGCTTGTCGACCAGCACGGCATTCACGGAAATCAGGAGTTCCGGCGCGGAGGTGCCGAAAGCGACGATGGTCAGGCTGACGATCAGCGCCGGGACACCGGCGCGCAGGCTGAGATTGACCGCCCCCTTGACCAGCGCATCCCCCGCCAGAAGCAGGATCAGCAGCCCCAGACCCGCCATCAGCCAGACGATCATCCGCCCTTGCCCCTGCCCGTTCGATCGCCGCAGGCGCAGGGCCCCCGCCCCAGGCGGAACCGTCCGCAGCGCGGGCAGCGCGCGGCGGCCAGCCGTTTTTGCCCCGGAAGGCGCAGCTTGCCGAACATGGCCAGCACCGCCATGAACACCAGAAAGAGAGTGACGATCTTGACGATCACGTCACAGGCCGTAACGGGCGTAGGCCGCCCGCTCCTCGATCGCCGCCACGCCGTCCTGCACCAGTTCCATTCCGAAACGCTGGAACAGGCCGCGCCGGCGGCCGTAGGTGGCCAGGCGTACCTTGTCGCCGTAAAGCTCCTTCAGCTTCGGCACCAGGTGCGCCACCCCGTCGACAAGGCCCAGCTCGACCGCCCTGCCGCCCAGCCAGAATTCGCCGGTGAACAGCTCCTGCCCCTCGGCCAGCCGGTCGCCGCGGCGCGCCTTGACCTGCGCGATGAAGGTCTCGTGCATCTCGTCCAGCAGCCGTTTCAGCCGCGCGACGTCCTCTTCCTTTTCCGGCAGGAACGGGTCGAGCATGCTCTTCGAGCGGCCGGCGGCATGGACCCGCCGCTCGACCCCCTGGCGGGCCA
>CAZNMK010000522.1:0-2108 GCA_964574045.1 uncultured Roseovarius sp.
TGGGAGCTGCCGGTCTGGATCGCCAATTTCATCCTGATGGATTACGGCACCGGCGCGATCTTCGGCTGCCCGGCGCACGACCAGCGCGATCTCGATTTCTGCCGCAAGTACGGCCTGCCGGTGATCGACACCTTCGTGGCGCTCGACGATCCCCGCCCGGTGACCGACACCGCTTTCGTGCCGCCCAAGGACCAGACGGTGCGCTGGATCGACCATTTCACCGGCATTGACAGCGCCACCGGGCAGGAGGCCATCGACGCCACCATCGACTATGCCGAAAAGCACGGCTGGGGCACCGGCGTCACCAAGTACCGCCTGCGCGACTGGGGGCTGTCGCGCCAGCGCTACTGGGGCTGTCCGATCCCGGTGGTGCATTGCGATGCCTGCGGCGTGGTGCCGGAGAGGAAGGAAAACCTGCCCATCCGCCTGCCCGACGACGTCAGTTTCGACCAGCCCGGCAACCCGCTCGACCGTCACCCGACCTGGCGCGACTGCGCCTGCCCCAAATGCGGGGGGGCGGCCCGGCGCGAAACCGACACGATGGATACCTTCGTCGATTCGTCGTGGTATTTCGCCCGCTTCACCGCGCCCCGCGCCACCACGCCCACGGTGCTGGAAGAGGCGGAATACTGGATGAACGTCGACCAGTACATCGGCGGCATCGAACACGCGATCCTGCACCTCTTGTATTCGCGCTTCTTCGCCCGGGCGATGCACATCTGCGGCCACCTGCCCGAAAAGTGCCGCGAGCCGTTCGACGCGCTTTTCACCCAGGGCATGGTGACGCACGCCATCTATGTCACCCGCGACGAAAAGGACCGCCCGGTCTATCACTTCCCCGAGGATGTCGAGGTGCATGAAAGCGGCGCCCGGCTGGGCGCGACGGGCGAAGAGGTGCAGATCGTGCCCTCGGCCAAGATGTCGAAATCGAAAAAGAACGTCGTCGATCCCGCCACCATCATCGCGCAATACGGCGCCGACACCGCGCGCTGGTTCGTGCTCTCCGACAGCCCGCCCGAGCGCGACGTCGAATGGACCGCCGCCGGCGCCGAGGCCGCGCACAAGCACCTGTCGCGGGTTTACCGGCTGGTGTGCGAGATCGCCCAAGGGTCAGACGCCGGCACGCCCGAGGCCGACGAGGCGCTCAGCCGCGAGATGCACAAGACCGTGCACGAGGTTTCCGGCGGGGTCGAGAGTTTCGGCTTCAACGCCGCCATCGCCAAGCTCTATGCCTTTACCAACACGCTGACGAAATCCACCGCCGGCGCGGCGGCGAAACGGCAGGCCGCCACCGCGCTGGTACAGCTGATGGCGCCGATGACGCCGCATCTGTCCGAGGAACTCTGGTCGCGGCTGGGGCATGAGGGGCTGGTCGCCACCGCGCCCTGGCCGGTGGCCGACCCGGCGATGCTCGCCTCCGACACGATCACCCTGCCGGTGCAGGTGAACGGCAAGCGGCGCGCCGAGATCAGCGTTCCGCGCGACATGGACAAGGCAGAGGTTGAAAAAGCGGCGCTGGCGAACGATGCTGTGATCAGGTCGCTGGACGGGGCCCAGCCCAGGAAGGTCATCGTCGTCCCCGGTCGGATCGTCAATGTCGTGGTATAATCGCCGTCTTTTCCTGATCTCCGCCGCAGCGCTGGCCGGCTGCGGGTTCACGCCCGCATTCGCGCCCGGCGGCGCGGCCACGCGGCTGCAGGGCCGGGTGCTGGTCGACGAACCCTCGAGCCGCCCCGCCTACCTGCTGACCCGCCGGTTCGAGGAACGGCTGGGCCGTGCCGACCCGGCGCGTTACGGCCTGTCCTATTCCATCGGCCTGACGGACGCCGCCATCGCCGTGTCGCCCACCAACGTGATCACCCGCTACAACAAGATCGGCGCGGTCACCTGGGCGCTGCGCGATCTTCAGACCGACAAGGTGCTGGTCTCGGGCAAGGCCGAGAGCTTTACCAGCTATTCGGCCTCGGGCACCACCGTGGCGACCCAGGCGGCCGAACGCGACGCCGAGGCGCGGCTGATGGCGATCCTGACCGACCAGATCGTCACCCGGCTGATCGCGGACGCCGAAACCCTGCCGGTATGAAGCTGGCGCCGCGCGACGCGCCGGG
>CAZNMK010000523.1:0-2101 GCA_964574045.1 uncultured Roseovarius sp.
GGCCGGAATTCTGGTGGTTCACGCTGGCCTATTTCATCGGCATGGTGTTCTTCTCGTTCGTCCCCTTCCTGCCGATCCTCTATGTGCTGGCGCTCTTCGTTCCGATGCTGGCGGTCGGGTTCCGCCGCCTGCAGGATACCGGCCGGCCGGGGTGGTATTTCCTGATCCCCTCGCTCTACAACCTGACGCTGCGGATATTCGGTTTCGGCCAGCCCGAAATCGACCCGACCAGCGATATGCCGATGGAGATGCCATCGGCCGGCGGCGCGGTGCTGGGGGTGGTCCTCGGCCTCATCGGGCTGGCCATCGCGGTGGTGTTCATCTACTGGCTCACGCGCCCGTCGGAGCCGGAAACGAATGCCTATGGCCCGCCGCCCCGGGCGTGACCGCCGAGCGGGGTTTTCCCATGAGCGCGCAATTCGCATATCGACCGGAGAGCAGGACTTGACCGGGATGTCGACCATGACCGGCATGCTCTCGCGGCCGCGCCACTGGCATCGGCGGGCCGGTACGGCCGCGGCGGCATCGACCGCGTGCCGGACCGGCCCGTTCGCCGCCTTCAACTTCTCCGCCATCCCGGCCCCGGACGGGCCGGAAACCGACGCGGATATCGGAGATCGGATATGACAGAGCAATCCCCGAACGACGCCTTCCATGCATCTTCCTTCATGCAGGGGGCCAATGCCGAGTACCTCGAACAGCTCTACGCCCGCTATGCCGAAGACCCCGGCGCGGTCGATGCCGCCTGGGCGCGGTTCTTCAAGGAACTCGGCGATGGCGAGGCCGACATCCGCGCCGACGCCGCCGGCCCGTCCTGGGCGCGGCCCGACTGGCCTTTGCAACCCGCCGACGACCTGACCGGCGCGCTGACCGGCGAGTGGCCGGCCGAGGCCGCGAAGGCGGGCGAAAAGATCAGGGCCAGGGCTGCGGAAACCGGCGCCGGGGTCTCGGACGAGGCGGTCAAGCGCGCGGTGCTCGATTCGGTGCGCGCCCTGATGCTGATCCGCGCCTACCGCATCCGCGGCCACCTGGCAGCCCAGCTCGACCCGCTGGGCCTGCGCGATCACGGCTACCGGCCCGAGCTCGACCCCAAATCCTACGGTTTCTCCGAATCCGACATGGACCGGCCGATCTTCATCGACAACGTGCTGGGGCTGCAGGTCGCCTCGATGCGCGAAATCCTCGCCATCGTCCAGCGCACCTATTGCGGCACCTTCGCGCTGCAATACATGCACATCTCAGACCCCGAACAGTCGTCCTGGCTCAAGGAACGCATCGAGGGCTACGACAAGGAAATCCGCTTTACCCGTCAGGGGCGCAAGGCGATCCTCAACAAGCTGGTCGAGGCCGAGGGCTTCGAGAAGTACCTCCATGTCAAGTACATGGGCACCAAGCGCTTCGGTCTCGACGGCGGCGAAAGCCTGATCCCGGCGATGGAGCAGATCATCAAGCGCGGCGGCCAGCTGGGGCTGCAGGAAATCGTCATCGGCATGCCGCATCGCGGCCGGCTCAGCGTGCTCGCCAACGTTCTGGGCAAGCCCTACCGCGCCATCTTCAACGAATTCCAGGGCGGCAGCTTCAAGCCCGACGAGGTCGATGGCTCGGGCGATGTGAAATACCATCTCGGCGCCTCGTCGGACCGCGAATTCGACGGCAACACCGTGCATCTCAGCCTCACCGCCAACCCCAGCCACCTCGAGGCGGTGAACCCGGTGGTGCTGGGCAAGGTCCGCGCCAAGCAGGACCAGTGGCACGATGCCGACCGCACCAAGGTCCTGCCGGTGCTGCTGCATGGCGACGCCGCCTTTGCCGGCCAGGGCGTGGTGGCCGAGGGGTTCGGCCTTTCCGGGCTCAAGGGGCACCGTACCGGCGGCACCATCCATATCGTCGTGAACAACCAGATCGGGTTCACCACGGCGCCGCATTTCTCGCGCTCCTCGCCCTATCCCACCGACATCGCCCTGATGGTCGAGGCGCCGATCTTTCACGTCAACGGCGACGATCCCGAGGCGGTGGTCCACGCCGCCCGCGTGGCCACGGAATTCCGCCAGAAGTTCCACAAGGACGTGGTCATCGACATGTTCTGCTATCGCCGCTTCGG
>CAZNMK010000524.1:0-2101 GCA_964574045.1 uncultured Roseovarius sp.
AATGCATCCGGGTCGGCCCGCGACAGCCCCTCTTCGGCCAGCACGCCGCGGGGGAAATCGCGCGCGTTGAGCGTGACGATCAGGTCGGCCGATCCCGCCACCGCCGCCGCCAGCACATGGATGTCGGCCGGGTCGGGCAGCCACAGCCGCGATTCCAGCGCCGGCGGCACCGATACCTCGGCCTCAGGCCAGCCGCGCCGGAGTTCCACCGCCTCGGCCTCGGCACGGGCCGCCGCATCCGGCCCCAGCCGGCGGGCGGCGTGCTGCCACTCGGCCATGATCCGCGCCGACCACAGCGGCGTGAACGCCCCGTGCGCCGCCACCCCCAGCAGCATCTGCCGCATCACGGTGGGGTAGATCACGCAGGCATCCAGCAGCGCCTTCATAGCCGCCTCACAACCGAAAGAAGAGCGCCTTGAGATAGGCGCTTTCGGCCAGATGCGGGTGCTGGGGATGGTCCGGCCCGGCAAAGCCCGTGTGAATCAGCGGCCCCGCCCGCCCCGCCCGCCCGATGCCGCGCAGCGAGGCGGCGCGGAACCGGCCCAGATCGGCCGCGTGCGAACACGAACACAGCCCCAGGATGCCGCCCTCCGCGACCAGCGGCGCCGCCAGCCGCGCCAGCCTCTCATAGGCCCTGAGCCCGGCCTCGAGCGCGGCTTTCGAGGGCGCGAAGGCCGGCGGATCGCAGATCACCATGTCGAAACGCGCGCCTTCCCCGCCCAGCGCGGCAAGCGCGTCGAAGGCATCGGCGCGGCGCGTCTCGAGACGGTCCGCGACGCCGCTGCGCGCCGCTCCCTCGCGCGCCAGCTCCAGCGCCGGGGCGGAGCCGTCGACCGCCAGCGCGTCTTTCGCGCCCGCCGCCAGCGCCGCCAGGGAAAAGCCGCCGACATGGGCAAAGACATCCAGCACCCGCGCCCCGCGCGCGGCCCGCGCGGCAAAGGCATGGTTGGGCCGCTGGTCGTAGAAAAGGCCGGTCTTCTGCCCGCCCACGAGATCGGCCATGTAGACGGCGCCGTTCATCGGCACCGGCACCGGCCCCTCCGGCGCCGCGCCCGCCAGAACGGCGCCGGTATCGTCCAGCCCCTCCAGCGCGCGCGCCCGCCCGGCGGCGTTCTTGAGTACGGTTTCGACCCCGGCCACCTGCCTGAGCGCCGTTGCCATCTCGGGCAGCAGCCGTTCGGCCCAGGCGGCGTTGGGCTGGATCACCGCGATATCGCCGAAACGGTCGATCGCCACGCCGGGCAGGCCGTCGCCCTCGGCATGGACCAGCCGATAGAAGGGCGCGTCGTAGAGCCGCTCCCTCAGCGCCAGCGCCGCGCCGATCCGCGCCGCCAGCCAGGGCTGCGCGATTTCCGCGTCCGGATCGCGGTCGAGCACCCGCGCCATGATCTTCGAGGCGGGATTGACCGCCACCACCGCCAGCGGCTCGCGCCCGGCGTCCTCGAGCAGCGCCAGGGTGCCGGGGACAAGCGCCCTTGTGCGCCGGTCGGCGACCAGTTCGTTGTCATAGACCCAGGGCCGCCCGTGGCGGATGGCGCGGGCATCGGCCCCGGGGCGCAGGCGGATCGCGGGCAAGGAGGAAGGGGGCGGCGTCATGCCGCCCCCTTACGGGCTTTGCCCGCCGCGGAAAAGATCAGAGTTGGTTGAGCGCGCCGATCAGGCCCAGATTGGCGGCGTGGTAGCCTTCGGGGTCGGTCAGCTCGGTCCGGATCACCTGCGCCAGGTGGCGGGTGATGCGGACCTTTTGCGTCAGGCCCTGCGCCTCGGCGCGCGTGGCCTCGCGCCCGCCCAGCGCCTTGAAATCGGCCTTGACGAATTTGGGCTCGCTCAGCGGCGCGCCGGTTCCGGCGTCGCGCATCTGCATGACGAACTGGATCGCGTGCACGCCGCCGGTGGTGCGGCGGGCCTTTTCGGTCAGCGCGTGAAAGCGCGTGACCTCGATGTCCAGCACCGCCGGGCGGCCGCTGTCGCCCAGTCCGCGCACGCCCCCGACGATGCCCGCCTCGACGATCCGGCGCACCTGTTCGTGGCGGTCGCCCTTCGGGTCCTCGCGCCAGACGATATCGCCGCCGGGGTAGAAGCGGTTGGCCTCCGACACCTT
>CAZNMK010000525.1:0-2092 GCA_964574045.1 uncultured Roseovarius sp.
CGGGTGATCGACGCCGTGGCGACCGCCGCGCGCCAGCGGTTCCGCCCCATCGTCATGACCTCGATGGCGTTCTCTCTGGGCGTGCTGCCGCTGGTGCTGAGTTCAGGCGCCGGCTCGGGCGGGCGCAACGCGATCGGCTCGGGCGTTCTGGGCGGCACCATCTCTGCGACGGTTCTGGGGGTGGTCTTCGTGCCGCTCTTCTTCATGATCGTCACCCGGCTGTTTCGCATCGGCACCGGCGGCGCGCGTTGAAGCCGGCTGCACCCGCTCGAAGCCATTTCGACCGGCCCACGGGCGGGCCTGTCATGCGCGCGCCGATGGCGGCCGGACCGTCCATGGGCTTGGCAATCCGCCGGCGTTGGATTAGTTGGTTTCCGTCCGGCAACGTCCGTGCCCCGGTTTTCGGCAGCGGCATGGCGCTGCGGACTCGTATCTAGACGCGGCCGGGATTTCGGGCAGCGATTCGGGGCTGAGCCGCTTTCCGTGCGCCCGTTTGCCGGCCATCCACGCCCCGGGATCCGAACAAGAGAGACGCGATGAACCAGATCGACGAGAAACTGCAGCCGATCCTGAACGAGGTGCTGCGCCGCAACGCCGGCGAGGCAGAGTTTCACCAGGCGGCGAGGGAGGTTCTGGAAAGCCTCGGCCGCGTGGTGGCCAAGCATCCCGGCTACGCCGAGGACGCGCTGATCGAGCGCATCTGCGAGCCCGAGCGCCAGATCATCTTTCGCGTGCCGTGGATCGACGACAACGGGCAGGTGCAGATCAACCGCGGTTTTCGCGTCCAGTTCAACTCGGCGCTTGGCCCCTACAAGGGCGGCATCCGCTTTCACCCGTCCGTCAACCTGGGCATCGTCAAGTTCCTCGGCTTCGAGCAGATTTTCAAGAACGCCCTGACCGGCCTGCCGATCGGCGGCGGCAAGGGCGGCTCGGACTTCGACCCGCGCGGCCGCTCGGAGCGCGAGATCATGCGCTTCTGCCAGTCCTTCATGATCGAACTGCACCGCCATGTCGGCGAATACATCGACGTTCCCGCCGGCGATATCGGCGTCGGAAGGCGCGAGATCGGCTATATGTTCGGCATGTACAAACGCCTGACCAACCGCTACGAGGCCGGCGTCCTGACCGGCAAGGCGCTGGTCCACGGCGGATCGCGCGCGCGAACCGAGGCCACCGGATACGGCACCGCCTATTTCGTGCAGCGGATGCTCGGCGCCCGCGGCGAAAGCTTCGATGGCCGCCGCGTCGTCGTTTCGGGCTCGGGCAACGTGGCCATCTACGCCATGGAAAAGGCTCTGGAATTCGGCGCGACGGTCGTCGCCTGTTCGGATTCAAACGGCTATGTGGCCGACGAAGCCGGCATCGACCTCGACCTCGTCAAAGAGATCAAGGAGGTCAGGCGCGCGCGCATTTCCGAATACGCCCGGCTCAAGAGCGAAGGCGCGCATTACATCGAGGGCGGCTCGATCTGGGATGTCCCCTGCGAGGTGGCGCTGCCCTGCGCGACCCAGAACGAGTTGTCGGGCAAGGATGCGACAACCCTGATCAAGAACGGCGTCGTCGCCGTGGGCGAGGGCGCCAACATGCCATCGACGCCTGAGGCCGTGCAGACCTTCCGCGATGCCGGGATATTGTTCGCGCCCGGCAAGGCGGCGAATGCCGGCGGTGTGGCGACCTCGGCGCTGGAGATGCAGCAGAACGCCTCTCGCGACAGCTGGACCTTCGAGCAGACGGAAAAGCGGCTGGCCGAGATCATGGAAGGCATCCACGACCGCTGCGCCCGAACGGCCGAAGAGTACGGCACGCCGGGGGATTACGTGCTGGGCGCCAACATCACCGGCTTCGTGCGCGTGGCAGAGGCGATGCGCGCCCTCGGCGTGGTCTGAACGGCGATGCCGGCGGCGGCCTGTCGCCGGTCACCCGTCAGAACCTCAGCGACAGGCACGACATGCCGCCGTCGAGCTTGGCGCATTCCGAGTTGTTGATTTCGACCACCTCGTATCCGGCCGTGTCCAGCATCTCGGCGGTGCGCGCAAACCCCGCCGGCAGCAGGACGAACCGGTTGAAGCGGATGCTGTTGGCCGCCGCCTCC
>CAZNMK010000526.1:0-2092 GCA_964574045.1 uncultured Roseovarius sp.
GTGTTCGACGGCGACCGGGTGCTCAGCCCCGGCGGGCTGCGCCACGCCGACGAGCCGGTGCGCCACAAGATGCTGGATGCGCTGGGCGATCTGGGCCTGGCCGGGCTGCCGATCCTGGGCCACTACGAGGGCCGGCGCGCGGGGCACGCACTTACCAACGATCTGCTGCGCGCGCTTTTCGCCGATCCCGATGCCTACGAGATCGTCGAGTGCGACGCCGAGACGGCGGCGCGCCTGCCCGGCGCCGGGGTGCATGCCGGCGAAATCCCCGAGGTCGCCTGAAACGACGGCGGCAATCGCGGCCAAAGAGATTTTGCATCACGGATTTATGTGCTAGGACCGGGCGCGACGCCGGGGTATCGTCCGGCATATCGAAATCGGGTGGGTGTGTGCATGATGACGGCCAGGTTGCGTTGCGGGCTCGCTTGCGTGCTGGTGGCGGGGGTCGCCCTGACAGGGTGCTCCGGCGCCGACAGTGTCGAGCGCGGCGACGCCAATTACGAGAAATACACCGCCAAGCAGATCTATGAGCGCGGCGAATACGACCTGGCCCGAAATGCCCCGGATCTTGCCGCCAGCGTCTTTGCCGAGGTCGAAAGGCTGTACCCCTATTCGGATTGGGCCAAGCGGGCGCTGATCATGCAGTCCTTTGCCTATCACGAGGCCAAGGATTACGAGAACAGCCGCGCGGCGGCGCAGCGGTTCGTCGATTTCTATCCCACCGACGAGGATGCCGCCTATGCCCAGTACCTGGTGGCGCTGAGCTATTACGACCAGATCGACGAGGTCGGCCGCGACCAGCGCCTGACATTCGAGGCGCTGCAGGCCCTGCGCGAGGTGATCGAGCGCTACCCCGACAGCGAGTACGCCAAGTCGGCCAAGCTCAAGTTCGATCTCGCCTTCGACCATCTGGCATCGAAGGAGATGGAGATCGGGCGCTACTATCTCAGGCGCGACCACTTCACCGCCGCGATCAATCGTTTCCGTGTCGTGGTCGAGGATTTCCAGACCACGACCCACACGGCCGAGGCGCTGCACCGGCTGGTCGAGGCGTATCTGTCGCTGGGTCTGACCAACGAGGCGCGCACCGCCGGGGCGATCCTGGGCTACAACTTCCGCGGCACCGAGTGGTACGAAGACAGCTACAAGCTGCTGACCGGGCGCGGGCTGACGCTGGAGGCG
Source organism: uncultured Roseovarius sp. (assembly GCA_964574045.1). GTDB lineage: Bacteria > Pseudomonadota > Alphaproteobacteria > Rhodobacterales > Rhodobacteraceae > Roseovarius. The sequence continues at coordinate 1,183 of CAZNMK010000526.1, forward strand.
GTGGGCGACAACTGGCTGCGGCAGGTCTATCGGCAGATGATCAAGGGGCGCTGGCTCTAGAACATGCCGGGTTCGATCGAATACACCCGCCCCGGGCCTGACCGGGGGCCTCGGGCAGCCGGCAACGAAGGCCGCGGTTTGGGGGCCGGGGCGGGAGCACATCCGATCCGGTGCGATGCGCAATAGGAAACCGGCGGTCTCTTTGCCGCCCGACGGAACGGCCCGATGCTGCGCGTCCTCGATATCCGCGACATCCTGATCATCGACCGGCTGGAACTGGCGTTCCAGCCGGGGCTCAACGTGCTGACCGGCGAGACCGGGGCGGGCAAGTCGATCCTGCTGGATGCGCTGGGGTTCGTGCTGGGCTGGCGCGGACGCGCCGATCTGGTGCGGCAGGGCGCCGAGGAGGGAGAGGTGGCAGCGGAATTCGACCTCTGCCCCGGCCACCCGGCGCGCGCGATCCTGCAAGAGGCCGGTCTGCCGTCGGGCGATACGCTGCTCTTGCGGCGGGTGAATGCGCGCGAGGGGCGCAAGACCGCCTGGGTCAACGACCGCCGCGCCTCGGGCGAGGTGCTGCGGCAATTGTCGGACACGCTGGTCGAACTGCACGGCCAGCAGGACGACCGCGGCCTGCTGAATCCGCGCGGGCACCGGGCGCTGCTCGATGCCTTCGGGGAACTGACGGGGGAACGCGCCGCGGCGCGCGGCGCCTGGGCTGCGCTGCGCACGGCGCGAGAGGGGCTGACGGCGGCCGGGGAAGTGCTGGAGGCGGCCCGCGCCGACGAGGATTTCCTGCGTCACGCGGTGGATGAACTCGACCGGCTGGCGCCCGAACCGGGCGAGGAGGAGAGCCTCGATCGCCGCCGCCGGATGATGCAGGCCGCCGGGCGCATCCGCGAGGATGTGGCCC
>CAZNMK010000527.1:0-1094 GCA_964574045.1 uncultured Roseovarius sp.
GCCAGGACAAGGCCATCGAGGCGCTGGCGAGCGCGATCAAGCTGGCGCGCGCCGGCCTGCGCGAGCCGGAAAAACCCATCGGCAACTACCTCTTCGCCGGGCCGACCGGGGTGGGCAAGACCGAGGTCGCCAAGCAACTCGCCGACACGCTGGGGGTGGAACTCCTGCGTTTCGACATGTCCGAATACATGGAGAAGCACGCCGTCAGCCGCCTGATCGGCGCGCCGCCGGGCTATGTCGGCTTCGACCAGGGCGGGCTCTTGACCGATGGCGTCGACCAGCACCCGCATTGCGTCCTGCTCCTCGACGAAATCGAAAAGGCCCATCCGGACGTCTTCAACATCCTGCTGCAGGTCATGGACCACGGCAACCTGACCGATCACAACGGCCGCACGGTCAATTTCCGCAACGTGGTGCTGATCATGACCTCGAACGCCGGCGCCACCGAACAGGCCAAGGCCGCGGTGGGGTTCGGCCGCGACCGCCGCGAGGGCGAGGATACCGAGGCCATCGAACGCACCTTCACGCCGGAATTCCGCAACCGGCTCGACGCGGTGATCTCGTTCGCGCCGCTGCCCAAGGAGGTGATCCTGCAGGTGGTCGAGAAATTCGTCCTCCAGCTCGAGGCGCAGCTTCTCGACCGCAATGTCACCATCGAGCTGACCCACCCGGCGGCGGAATGGCTGGCCGAACGCGGCTATGACGACCGCATGGGCGCGCGCCCGCTGGCGCGGGTGATCCAGGAGCACATCAAGAAACCCCTGGCCGAGGAACTGCTGTTCGGCAAGCTGGCCAAGGGCGGCATCGTCAAGGTGGGCGTGCGCGCGGGCAAGCTCGACCTGGCCTATGAAGGGCCCAAGCGGGCGCAGCTCGCGCGTCGCAAGCCGCCGCTTCTGACCGCCGACTGACGCCAGCGGCGCATGACCGACCATTCGCACCACAGGCCCCGGGCTCGCCCCGGGGCCTTTTCTTTCCAAACGGGGGCCCGGCTCGCGGCCGGTACGGGCGAGGCGGTGGACCTGCGCAACGCCAACCCGCCCCGGGCGCGACCCGGGGCCCCGCGATCCTGAACCGAGGGGCCGGCCCGGGGGCCG
>CAZNMK010000527.1:1104-1841 GCA_964574045.1 uncultured Roseovarius sp.
CGAACGCGCGTGCGGTCTATTTCTCGGTGATCTTCAACTCGATGCGCCGGTTCTGCGCGCGCGCCTCCTCGGTATCGGCGGGGTCGATGGGCTGGTATTCGCCGAACCCCGCCGCCGACAGCCGCTCGGGCGGGAAACCCAGTTCGCCGACCAGGTAGCGCACCACCGACAGCGCCCGCGCCTGGCTGAGTTCCCAGTTGTCGGCGAAGTTGGGGCTGTTGCGGATCGGCACGTCGTCGGTATGGCCCTGCACCTGCAGCACCCAGTCGATCCCTTCGGGGATGTCGTCGGCGACGCTGCGCAGGATTTCGGCGACCTTGGCGATCTCGGCCCTGCCCTCTTGCGACAGTTCGGCCTTGGCGGGGGCGAACAGCACCTCAGACGAGAACACGAAGCGGTCGCCGACGATGCGCACCCGCTCCTGCGAACCCAGCACGTCGCGCAGCCGACCGAAGAATTCCGAGCGGTATCTTTCGAGGTTCACGTTTTCGGCCGCCAGCCGCTCCCTTTCCGCCTCGACTCGCTTGCGCCGCTCCTCCTCCAACTCGCGGCGGCGGCGCTCCTCGGCCGCGGCGCGGGCCAGCGCGACGTTCAGATCCTGTCCCAGCGCCTCGATCTGGACATTGGCGGCGGCCTCGCGGTCCTTGGCGTCATCCAGCAGCGCCTGCAGTTCGCCCAGCTGCTGGCGCAACGCCGCGACCTGCCGGTTGAGCAGCGCCTGCTGCTTTTGCGCCTCG
>CAZNMK010000527.1:1851-2082 GCA_964574045.1 uncultured Roseovarius sp.
TCCCTTGCGCGGGCGTCGCGCGCGGACTCGGCCTCGGCCCGCTTGCGGCTCGGCCCGGCGAGCAGCAGCGCGCGTTCCTCGGCCTCGCTCATCTGCGCGCGCAGGTCGCTCTCGGCCGCGAGCTTGGCCGCCAGCGCCCGGGCCAGTTCGTCGCGGATGTCTTCGGCCTCGCGCGTTTCGGCGGCGGCGGCGTTCTCGGCCGCCAGCCTGGCCGCCAGCGCCGCGGCAAGC
>CAZNMK010000528.1:0-2062 GCA_964574045.1 uncultured Roseovarius sp.
TGGCCTGTTCGGTGGCCTTGCGGATCGCCTCGGGCACCTCCTTGGCCTTGCCCTTGCCGAAACCGACGCGCCCCTTCTGGTCGCCGACGACGACCAGCGCCGCGAAGCCGAAGCGCTTGCCGCCCTTCACCGTCTTGCTGACGCGGTTGATCGCCACGAGACGGTCGGCGAATTCCGGCGCCTCGTCGCGATCGCGACCGCCCCGGCGGGTGTCTTCTCTTGCCATGATCTCGTCTCCTTACAGCTTCAGGCCGGCGTCGCGCGCGGCATCCGCCAGCGCCTTGACCCGGCCGTGATAGAGGAATCCGCCGCGGTCGAACTGGGCCTCGGTGACGCCCGCCTTTTGCGCGCGTTCGGCGATGGTGGCGCCGATCTTCTGCGCCGCCTCGACCGTGTTCTTGCCGTAGAAACCCAGATCCTTTTCCAGCGTCGACGCCGCGGCGAGGGTCACGCCGCGGGTATCGTCGATGATCTGCACGCTCATGTTCTTACCCGAGCGGTGCACGCTGAGGCGCGGACGCCCGGAATTGACCTTGCGAAGTTTGCTCCGAACGCGCAGGCGGCGTTTGAGGAACAGTTGTCTCTTGCTGTTTGCCATCTGTCGCGTCCTTATTTCTTCTTGCCTTCCTTCTGGAAGATGTACTCGCCCTTGTAACGGATGCCCTTGCCCTTGTAGGGCTCCGGGCGCCGCCAGTCGCGGATATTGGCCGCGACCTGGCCGACGAGCTGCTTGTCATGGCCCTCGACCACCAGTTCGGTGGGCTTGGGCGCGGTGACGGTCACACCTTCCGGGATCGGGAAATCGACATCGTGGCTGAGCCCGAGGTTGAGCTTGAGCACATTGCCCTGCACCTGCGCACGATAGCCGACGCCGCGGATTTCCAGCTCCTTGCGGAAGGGCTCGCTCGATCCCTGCACGAGGTTGGCCACGACGGTGCGGCTCATGCCCCATTGCTGGCGGGCGCGCTTGGACGTGCCGCGCGGGCGCACGGTGATCGCGCCCTCGCCGATCTCGATGGTGACGTCGTCGGTGAAGGTAAAGCTCTTGGTCTGCTTGGGACCCTTGACCTCGATGGTCTGGCCGCTCAGGCTGGCGGTCACGCCGGCAGGCAGGGGGACCGGTCTTTTTCCGATACGGGACATCTCGGGCCTCCTCAGAATACGGTGCAGAGCACTTCGCCGCCGACATTGGCCGCGCGTGCGTTTGCGTCCGACATCACACCCTGGGGGGTGGAGACAATCGACACGCCGAGGCCCTGGCGGACCGACGGCAGGTCCTTGGCACCGGCATAGACCCGGCGGCCGGGCTTGCTGACCCGCTTCATCTCGCGGATGGCGGGGGTGCCTTCGAAGTATTTCAGGCTGATCTCGATCGCGGGGTGGCCGCGACCGTCGGTGCTGTCCTCGAAGCCGCGGATATAGCCCTCGTCGGCCAGCACCTCGAGCACGCGCACGCGCATCTTGGAGGCCGGCACCATGACCGTGGACTTGCCGCGAAGCCCCGCGTTGCGGATGCGGGTCAGCATGTCGCCGATAGGATCGTTCATCTCATATCCTCCTTACCAGCTCGACTTGACCACGCCCGGCATCTGGCCGGCCGATCCGAGATCGCGCAGCGCGATCCGGCTGACCTTCAGCTTGCGGTAGTAGGCGTGCGGCCGGCCGGTGAGCTGGCAGCGGTTGTGCAGACGGGTGGCAGAGCTGTTGCGCGGCAGTTCGGCGAGCTTCAGCGAGGCGCGGAACCGCTCTTCCATAGGCTTCGACTGGTCGTTGATGATCTCTTTCAGCGCGGCGCGCCGGGCGGCGTACTGCTTGACCAGCTTCTGGCGCTTCTTCTCGCGTTCGACCATTGCTTTCTTGGCCATGTCCTGAATTCCTCCGGCTCAGCTGTTGAAGGGCATGTTGAAATGCTTCAACAGCGCCTTGGCTTCGGCGTCGGTGCGCGCCGTGGTCGAAATCGCGATGTCGAGGCCCCAGACCTCGTCCACCTTGTCGTAGTCGATCTCGGGAAAGACGATGTGCTCGCGGATGCCGAGCGCAAAGTTGCCGCGCCCGTCGAACG
>CAZNMK010000529.1:0-2055 GCA_964574045.1 uncultured Roseovarius sp.
CCTGGCGCTGGCGGTGCTGACCGCCGACTGCCAGCCGGTGCTGTTCGCGGACACGCAGGCCGGCGTCATCGGTGCCGCGCATGCCGGCTGGCGCGGGGCGCTCGACGGCGTTCTCGAGGTCACGCTCGGCGCGATGGAACGGCTCGGCGCGAGCCGCGGCGACATCCGCGCGGCGATCGGCCCGACGATCAGCCAGGCCGCCTATGAGGTGGGCCCCGAATTCCTCGACGAGTTCATGGCGGAGGACGCCGGCAACCTTCGTTTCTTTGCCAACGGCGAGGACGGCCGCTATCAGTTCGACCTGCCCGCCTACGGGCTGCACCGCCTGCGCACCGCCGGTATCGGGCATGCCGAATGGACCCGGCACTGCACCTATTCCGATCCCGGCCGGTTCTATTCCTATCGTCGCGCGACCCGCGCCGGCGAGGCGGATTATGGCCGGCTCCTGTCGGCGATCCGTCTGTGAAATCGGGCACGGTCTGGGCGGTAATGTGCCCGGTTTGCGCGCGTGCAGCGACATACCGGGTTTGACCCATTGGAATTGTTCATGTTTTCAATGATATGGATGTATGCCCTCAAGTTCTGTGCCGATCGGGACACCGGCGATGAAACCCGGCGATCCCCTTGTCTTGGTCCAATCATCGCCCCAAACCGCGACGATACTGCCGCCGTCCAGGGGAAGGGCCGCACACCGCCGGCGCGCAATAGGAGGAGCGCAGAATGAAGACGCGATGGATGACTTCGGTTGTCGAGACCAGCAAACAGGCCGCGGCACCGATGCCGTTTCAACGCGGCAGACGCCGATCCGCGCGCCGCGGCGCCCTGCGCAGGGCCGTCAGCGCAGCCTGATACGCGGCACCGCCTCCTGCCCTGACACCACGCGCGAAGTCGATAAGCGAATCGTCAGCCCGTCAATTGTGGCAGGAACGTCGGCTTTCCGAATACATTCACGGTGCCGAGACAGGATTGTCGGCCCAGCCATGACAGTAACAGGTGAAATTTGACTAAACTGGGGCAATTGCGCCAATTGTTTGGCATCAAGACATAACTCGTAACGTAAACGGTAAAACGTCCTTCTGTCGTTGTCGGTGGGGGCCGACGCGGTTGAGACAGCCTCGAGAGGTGACTCGATCATGGTGACCCCTTCCTACGCCGCGCGGGCATTTTCCGCGCGCATGCCGACCAATCCCTCGCACGGCATTTCCGATGACAATCCGGTATCCGCCCGCGCCGCGACATCGGGCCAGCCGGCGCGCAAGCCCCTGGTGATGCGCAAGTACCGGATCTCCGCGCTGCTGGACGACGGCCAGGTGCGCAGTTCCGATCAGATCGGCCCGGCCATTCCCGCCTTCGAGGCGGCGTTTTCCGCCTTTGCCCACGGCACGCAGATCGCCACGACCCGCGGCCCCGTCCCGGTAGAGGACCTGGTGCCGGGAATGAAGCTGGCCACAAAGAACCACGGCCCGCTGCAACTGCAATGGATCGGCTCGATGACGCTGTTGCCGCGTTCCGACCGGTTTCCGGACGGCGCCAGCCTGACCCGGATCACCGCCGACAGCTTTGGCTTCGGCCGTCCGCAATCCGATATCATGGCCGGTCCCGGCGCGCGCTTTCTGCTGCGGCCGCCACGGCTGTTCGACCGCATCCTGGGCGATCATGCGCTGACGCCCGCCGCGCACATGGCCGATGGCGTCAACGCGATCGAGATCGTGCCGCCGCGCCCGGTGACCGTCTATCACCTGTGCCTGCGCCGGCACGCGATCATCGTGGCCGGCGGGATGGAAGCCGAGAGCTTTCACCCCGGCGTCGGGTTCGAACGCAACATGGGTCCCAAGATGCTGAGCCTGTTCCTGTCCTTCTTCCCGCATGTGAAACGGCCGCGCGATTTCGGCCCGCTGGCCTGCCAGCGCCTGCCGCTGCACGAGGCCGCGCCGGCGGACGTGACCTGAGAGACGGGTGCGTTTCACGACAGGGGGGCCGGTTCGCGGCCCCCTTTCGCGTCAGGCGGACTGGCTCAGTCGCTCTTCCAGCACGTCGAAGGGCACGCCGGGTTCG
>CAZNMK010000530.1:0-2044 GCA_964574045.1 uncultured Roseovarius sp.
GGGCGGCGGCGGCACCAATGTCGTGAATGTCATACTGGTGGATTTCCGCGGCTACGACACCTTTGGCGAGATCATCGTTCTGGGGATCGCGGCGCTGGTCATCTATGCCACGACCGAGGCGCTCCTGTCCGGGCCGGTGCGGGCGCGGCTGCTGAACCGCCCGCCCGAAAACGTGGCCGGCGATGCCCACCCGATGATGCTGGTCGTGGTCACACGGGTGATGATGCCGCTGGTGCTGATGGTGGGGGTCTACATCTTTCTGCGCGGCCATAACGAGCCCGGCGGCGGGTTCATCGCCGGCCTCGTGGTGGCGATCGCCGTGGTCATGCAGTACATGGCCTCGGGTTATGCCTGGGCATCGGGCCGGCAGCGCGTGCCCTATCACGGCATCATCGGCGCCGGCGTGCTGGTCGCCGGGCTGACCGGCATCGGCGCGTGGTTCTTCGGCGCCCCGTTCCTGACCTCGGCCTTCGGGTATTTCCGCATCCCGCCGTTCGAGAAGTTCGAGCTGGCCACGGCGATGGGGTTCGACCTGGGCGTGTTCCTGTGCGTTCTGGGCGCGGTGATGCTGTCGCTGGACAGCTTTGCGCGGCTGGCGCGGCGCAGCGGCGCCGAGGTCAGCGAGTTCGACATCGACATCGACCCCTCGCGCATCGACGCCCCCGGGGCGCAAAAGGCGGAGGACTGAGATGGAGCTTCTGGTCGCGAGTTCGGTTGGCGTGCTGACGGCGGCGGGCATCTATCTGGTGCTCAGGCTGCGCACCTTTCCGGTGATCGTCGGCACCGCGCTGCTGAGCTATGCGGTCAACGTCTTTCTCTTCGCCTCGGGCCGGCTCGCGGTGAACCTGCCGCCGGTGCTGCGCGAGGGCGTGACCGCCTATACCGATCCGCTGCCGCAGGCGCTGGTGCTGACCGCGATCGTGATCTCCTTCGGCATGACGGCGGTGGTGGTGATCGTTGCGCTGGGGGCGTATCTGAGCTCGCAGGACGACCATGTCGACGACGGCCCCGGCCGCGAGGACGGCGGCGAGGAGGCGCAGACATGAACCACTGGGTCATCGCCCCCGTCATCCTGCCGGCGATGATGGCGGCCTTCATCGTGCTGGTGGTGCGCTTTCACCCGCTGTTGCAACGGGTCTTCTCGCTGGCCGGGACGGTGGCGATCCTTGCCGTCGCGGCGGGCCTCTACCGGCAGACGTCGGACGGCACCATCCTGCTCTATCAGCTTGGCAACTGGGCCGCGCCATTCGGCATCGTGCTGGTCGCGGACCGGCTGTCGGCGCTCTTCGTGCTGCTGACATCGGTGCTGGCGGTGCCGGTCCTGCTCTATGCCATCGGCTCGGGCTGGGACATGCGCGGGCGGCATTTCCACGCCCTCTTCCAGTTTCAGCTGATGGGCATCCTCGGCGCCTTCCTGACCGGCGACGCCTTCAACCTCTTCGTCTTCTTCGAGGTGCTGCTGATCGCCTCCTACGGGCTGATGATCCACTCGGGCGGCGCGCGGCGGTTCCGGGTCGGGGTGCAGTACGTGGTCTACAACCTGCTCGGCTCAACGCTGTTCCTGTTTGCCCTCGGCACGATCTATGCCGAGACCGGGACGCTCAACATGGCCGACCTGGCGCAGCGCATCGCAGCGCTGCCCATGGACGACAGCGCCGGCATCCGCGTGGCGGCGGTGATGCTGCTGATGGTCTTTGCGGTCAAGGCCGCGATCCTGCCGCTGCATTTCTGGCTGCCGGCGGCCTATGCCACGTCGCCGGGGCCGGTCGCGGCGCTCTTTGCGGTGATGACCAAGGTCGGCGCCTATTCCATCATCCGCTTTTACACCCTGATCTTTCCGCCCGATCTCGCGATCACCCAGGGCCTTTTCGACACCTGGCTGCTGCCCGCGGCCCTGCTGACGCTGACGCTGGGGATGCTGGGCATTCTCGGCGCGCGCCGGCTCGACGATCTGGTGGCATTCGCCGTGGTCGGCTCGATGGGGATGCTGATGATCGCGATCTCGGTCTTCACTCCCGCCGGCATCGCTGCGGCGCTCTACTAT
>CAZNMK010000531.1:0-2043 GCA_964574045.1 uncultured Roseovarius sp.
GACCTCGTCGAACTCAATCCGTTTCTCGACGATCGCGGCCGTACCGCGCAGGTGATGGTCGATCTCGCCGCCTCGGCACTGGGCCGGCGGGTCTTCGACCGCCCGACCCAGGCCTTCGCCCACGAAAGGACCGTGGCATGACCCCGATCCCGCCCTCGGACAAGGCGCTGGTGCCCTTCGTCAGCGTCGAGAACATGATGCGCCTCATCCACCATATCGGCATCGAGACGATGCTGACGGGGCTCGCCGCCTATATCGAGGCCGATTTCAGGCGGTGGGAACTCTTTGACAAGACCCCGCGCATCGCCAGCCATTCCGCCGAGGGGGTGATCGAGCTGATGCCGACCTCGGATGGCGAGGTCTATGGCTTCAAATACGTGAACGGCCACCCCAGGAACATGCGCGAGGGCCTGCAGACGGTGACCGCGTTCGGCCTGCTGGCGGATGTGCGCAGCGGCTATCCGGTGCTGCTGAGCGAAATGACGGTGCTGACGGCGCTGCGCACGGCGGCCACCTCGGGGCTGGTCGCCCGCTACCTGGCGCCCCGGGGCGCCGACACGATGGCGATGATCGGCGCCGGCGCGCAGTCGGAATTCCAGAGCCTGGCGATGAAGGCGCTGGCGGGGATAGCGTCGGTGCGCCTGTTCGACACCGATCCGGGCGCGGTGGCCAAGGCGGCGCGAAACCTGGCCGGAACGGGGCTGAACGTCATTGCCTGCGACAGCGCCGAGGCGGCGATGGAGGGCGCGCAGATCGTCACCACCTGCACCGCGGACAAGCAGTATGCCACCATCCTGACCGACAACATGGTGGGCGCCGGCGTGCACATCAACGCCATCGGCGGCGACTGCCCGGGCAAGACGGAACTGGCGCCGGGGGTGCTGCGGCGCAGCTCGATCTTCGTCGAGTATCCCGAACAGACCCGGATCGAGGGCGAAATCCAGCAGCTGCCGCCCGACCATCCGGTGACCGAGCTGTGGCGGGTCATGAACGGCACCGCCCCGGGGCGCACGGATGCACGCCAGATCACGCTCTTCGACAGCGTCGGTTTCGCGATCGAGGATTTCTCGGCGCTGCGCTATGTGCGCGACCGTATCGGCGGCACGGGTTTCCATTTCGATCTCGACCTGCTGGCCGACCCCGACGACCCGCGCGACCTTTTCGGCATGCTGATGCGGGCGCTACCGGGGTGATCGCCGGACCTTGCCGGCCGTCCGCCGCCGCACCCCCGCCCCCCCCGCGAACGGGGGCTCGCGAAAACCGCCGGCGGGCGGCAGATGAAGCCGTGCAAATACCCCCTCGCCCTGCCATTATGTCGGCACCACACCAGCAAGCGGGGTTTGCCATCGCATGGACGGCTTCCTGTTCCAGGCCACGATCTTTCTCGCCGCCGCCGTCATCTCGGTGCCGCTGTCGGCGCGACTGGGGCTGGGATCGGTGCTGGGCTATCTGGCGGCCGGGCTGCTGATCGGGCCGGTCTTCGGCCTTGTCGGCGGGCATGAGACCGAAGAACTGAAGCATTTCGCCGAGTTCGGCGTGGTGATGATGCTGTTCATCATCGGGCTCGAACTGGAGCCGCGGGCGCTGTGGGACATGCGCCACCGCCTGCTGGGGCTGGGCGGGCTGCAGATCGCGCTGACCACGGTGGCGGTCATGGCGGGCGCCCTGGCACTGGGCCAGGGCTGGAGCGTGGCGCTGGCCATAGGCATGGTCTTTGCCCTTTCATCGACCGCGATCGTGCTGCAGACCCTGTCGGAAAAGGGGCTGATGCAGACGCCCGGCGGGCGGTCGGCCTTTTCGGTGCTGCTGACGCAGGACATCGCGGTGATCCCGATGCTGGCGCTGCTGCCGCTCTTGGCGCTGCCCAAGACGCCCGACATGATCCTGGGCGAGACCATCAAGCGGGTCAGCGAAAGCGGCGCGCCCCAGCCCGAAGGCGCGCATCAGGCGGCGGCATCGTTCATCCAGAGCCTGCCGGGCTGGGGCGTGACCCTGGTGACCGTGGGCACGGTCGGGGCGATCGTTCTGGCCGGCATCTATCTG
>CAZNMK010000532.1:0-2027 GCA_964574045.1 uncultured Roseovarius sp.
CGCAAGGCGGGTGCCGAGGTGGCCTATATCCCGCTGTAGGTCATCCACGGATCCGACCGTCAGAGTTGACACAAAACGCGAACATGCGTAGAACAAACGCAAACCATGCTCGTGAAGGATGTGCAACATGCTGACCCGCAAACAGCTCGACCTGCTGGAATTCATCCACAAGCGTATCAGCCGCGACGGCGTGCCGCCCAGTTTCGACGAGATGAAAGAGGCGCTGGATCTGCGGTCGAAATCCGGCATCCACCGGCTGATCACGGCGCTGGAGGAACGCGGCTTCATCCGCAGGCTGGCCCACCGGGCGCGGGCGCTGGAAATCGTCAGGCTGCCCGATGCGCTGGCCGGCGGCGGCGAGGGCGGCTTTCGCCCCCGCGTGATCGACGGCGACCGCAGCGACCGCCCGCCGCGGCCCGCCAACGCGGTCGATATCGCCAGCGCGCCGGCGGTGGAATTGCCGGTGATGGGCCGCATCGCCGCCGGCGTGCCGATCGAGGCGATCGCGCATGCCAGCCACAACGTCTCGGTCCCCGGCGACATGATCGCGGGGCGCGGCAATCACTACGCGCTCGAGGTGCGCGGCGATTCGATGATCGGCGTCGGCATCAACGACGGCGACGTCGTGGTGATCCGCGAAACCGACACGGCCGACAACGGCGACATCGTCGTCGCGCTGATCGAGGATCAGGAGGCGACGCTCAAGAAATTCTACCGCAACGGCAGCGCCATCGCGCTCGAGGCGGCCAATCCCGCCTACGAGACCCGCGTCCTGCCGGAGGACAAGGTGCGCGTGCAGGGCCGGCTGGTGGGACTCATTCGCAGCTATTGACCGGCGGATTTTCGCGGCGACCACAGGCGCGTGCCGCTCAGCTGCCGGGCGCTGACCATGCGCAGCCTGTCCCCGTCGCGGTAGAGCGCCAGCGCGCCGCTGTCGCGCAGCGTCGCCGGCGTGATCGTCCGGCACGGCAGCCCGTCGCGCGGCGCGGAGGTCAGCACCACCCACTCCCCCCGCGCACAGTCGTTCAGCGCCGCGGCGGCGCGCTTGCCCGGCAGCGCCCTGACCGGCGGCCAGTCGGCGGCGACCGGACCCGAGGGCCAGCGGGCGTGGGCCAGCGCCTGATCGGCCGCGTCGCCATCGTTTTCCAGCCAGATCCCGACCGCGAAACCGGCCCCGCGCGCGCGGCTGATCGCCCGGCCCTTGTCGGTCATCACGCCCACCAGCGCGCCATGCTCGGAGATCAGTACGTCTGGCCGTTCCGCCCCGGCCCATAGCGCCAGGGCCAGCGCCGCCGGCGCCAGCCCCGCCGCCCGCGCCCGCCCCTGCCAGAGGATGACAAAGAGCGCCCCCAGCGCCAGCATCGGCAGCACCCAGGGTCCCGGCGCCGGCACCGTTCCGCGCGCGCCCGGCAGCGCCGCCGCCCATTGCGCCACGCCCAGTATCCAGTCCAGCCCCAGCCCCATCAGCCACAGCGCCGCCGCCTCGCCCCCCAGCGGCAGCAGTACCACCGCCGCCAGCGCCGCCGGCATCACCAGCACCCCCATCAGCGGCACGCTGAGCAGGTTGGCGATGAGACCGTAATGAGCGATCTGGTTGAAATGCGCGGCGGCGAACGGGGCGGTCGCCATCCCCGCCACCAGCGACGAGACCGCCACCGCCGCCGCCGGGCGCAGCCATCGCGGCCCCAGCGCAATGCGCCGGTCGCGGATCAGCCCGAACACCGCCACCAGCGCGGTGGTGGCGGCGAACGACATCTGGAAGCCGGGACCGAGCAGCGCCTCGGGCCTCAGCGTCAGCACGATCAGCGCCGCCACCGCCACCGCCCTCAGCGACAGCGCCCGCCGGTCCGCCAGCACCGCCGCGAGCATCACCGCCACCATGACGAAGGCGCGTTCGGTGGCGATGCTGCCGCCCGACAGCGCCAGGTATCCCGCCGAGGCCGCGATCGCCGCCCCGGCGGCGATCTTTTTCGCCGGCCAGCGCAACCCCAGCCGCGGCACCGCCGCGAACCCCAGCCGCACCGCCC
>CAZNMK010000533.1:0-2021 GCA_964574045.1 uncultured Roseovarius sp.
CCGGCACCGACCAGTTCGATCCGCACCCCGGTCTTGAGCGAAAAGCGCGGCAGCACATATTTGAGAAGGCCGGTCTCGACCAGCCGTTCGGGGACGCCGAGGCGAAGCTCTTCGCCCGCGCTCGCGGCCGGCACGGTTCCGGCGAGGGCGATCAGGAGGGCCAGCGCGCGCACAACTGAACGAACAGGGTCCATGACCCCCAGCATCGGAGCGCGGATGCCCCGCGTCAACATTCTTGAAAATCGGGAGAACCGGAAGATGAGCGACACTATCGGCGATTACAACATGTCCATGCGCAAGTTCCTCAAGCAGGTCGGCGTCACCTCGCAGCAGGCGATAGAGGAAGCGCTGCGCAATGCGTCAGACACGAACGGCGAATACAAGGCACGCATGGTGCTGACCGTCGAGGGGCTCGGCGTCGAGCACGAGGTGACCGGCACCATCAAGCGGCAAGCCTGATCGTGGCCGCGACGAAGGATGGCGTGCTGGCCGCGCTGAGGCGGGTCTCCGACCCGATGGGGGGCGGCGACATCGTCTCGGCCGGGGTGGCGCGCGGCGTCAATGTCGAGGGCGGCACCGTGCGTTTCGTGCTGGAAATCGACCCGGCGCAGGCCAAGACCTATGAACCCGTGCGCGACGCCGCCGAACGCGCGGTGCGCGCGCTCGACGGGGTAGGCGAGGTGTCGGCGGTGCTGACCGCCCACAGCGCCAAGCCGCCCCCCGATCTGCAGCCGCGGCGGCCCGCCCAGCCGCAGGGCCCCGCGCGCATTCCCGGCATCGACCACATCATCGCCGTGGCCAGCGGCAAGGGCGGCGTCGGCAAATCGACGGTTTCGGCCAACATCGCCTGCGCGCTCGCGGCCGAGGGCCGCCGCGTGGGGCTCTTGGATGCCGATGTCTATGGCCCCTCGCAGCCGCGCATGCTGGGGGTGTCGGGCCGCCCCGCCAGCCCCGACGGCAAGACCATCCTGCCGCTGCGCAATCACGGCGTCACGATGATGTCGATCGGGCTGATGGTGAACGAGGACCAGGCGGTGGCCTGGCGCGGGCCGATGCTGATGGGGGCGCTGCAGCAGATGCTCGCGCAGGTGCAGTGGGGGGCGCTCGACTGCCTGATCGTCGATCTGCCGCCAGGCACCGGCGACGTGTCGATGACGCTGGCGCAGAAAACCGCCGTCGATGGCGCGATCATCGTCTCGACCCCGCAGGACGTGGCGCTGCTGGATGCGCGCAAGGGGATCGACATGTTCAATCAGCTCAAGGTACCCGTACTGGGGATGATCGAGAACATGTCGACCCATATCTGCTCGAACTGCGGCCACGAGGAGCACGTCTTCGGGCATGGCGGGGTTGCCGCCGAGGCGCAAAAGCTGGGCGTGCCGCTTCTGGCCGAGGTGCCGCTCCATATCGACATCCGGCGCGCATCGGACGGCGGCGCGCCGATCGTCGTCTCGAAGCCGCGCTCGACCCAGGCGCAGGCGTTCCGCGACCTCGCACGCCGGCTTGTGGCGGACGGCATGGCATGAGAGAGCCGGAATTCCCACCGCTCCTGTCGGGCGAGCGGGTCGCGACCGGCATCGACCCGTTCGAGCGCGCCTGCGCGATGGCCGCGCTCGGCTGCGACGCCGGGCTCATCGTCCACGGCCTGACGCCCGAACGGCTGGCGGCGGCGCTGGTGCTGGTGCCCGAGGTGCCGCTCGAACGGGCGATGGCGATGCTGCCCGCCTGCGGCATCGGCTTTCAGAACGCGCTCGGTGCGCTGGGGCCGGCGGAACTGGCGGTGCATCTCGACTGGGACGGCGGCATCCGCGTCAACGGCGCCGCCTGCGGCCGGCTGCGGGCGATGGCGGGCGGCAGGGACACCAAGGCCGTGCCAGGCTGGCTGGTCGTCGGGCTGGAGGTGCCGCTTACGATGACCGCGCCCGAGCCGGGCCTGCAGCCCGACCGCACCGCGCTTTACGAGGAGGGCTGCGCCGAGCTCGACCCCATCGCCCTGCTCGAGGCCTGGGCGCGGCACACGC
>CAZNMK010000534.1:0-2019 GCA_964574045.1 uncultured Roseovarius sp.
GTCGATCAGGTGGTCGTGGTGGTCGCGTTCGGCGTCCTCGTAGCGTGCCCGCCCGTCGCCGAACTCGAGCTTGTCCAGTATGCCAGCCTCCTCGAACAGCTTGACGGTGCGATAGACCGTCGCGATCGAGATGCCGGGATCGCGCGCCGCCGCGCGGGTGTAGAGCTCCTCGACATCGGGGTGATCGTCGGATTCCTCCAGCACCGCCGCGATCGTGCGGCGCTGTCCGGTCATGCGCAGCCCCTTGGCCTCGCAGCGGTCGGTGATGGTGTCGGTCATCGGCGGTCTCGTCGGGGAAGGTCGTCTGGTACGGGTCGTTGAACGCCTTGGATAGCCCGAAGCGGGCAGTGTTTCCACCTCTATTCCCGTCTTTGCGCGGCAAACGGTTGACACCGGCCGTCGCAGGGTCCATGTGCTTGCCAACCGACACTCCTGCCGCGTGAGCAGTCAGGCCGCCGCAAGCGCGGCGCGAAATCAGACCGAGTGTCGTTTGAATGATCCCAAAATCACGCGTGGGGCCAGACGCCGGACCGGCGCAGCGGCGATGAGGCCGGGCGCGGGCGGTCGGGCGAGACCACGAAGACCGGGCCGGCGCCGCCGCGCCCGGATATGCATGCGCCCGGTTTCGGGCCATGTTCGGAAGGAAAGAATTTGAACCTGTTTCAGGAAATGGGCCTGCCCGGCCCGCTGGTGAAAAAACTGGCAGATCAGGGCATCACCGATCCCACCCCGATCCAGACCCAGGCGATCCCGCACGCGCTGGCGGGCCATGACGTCATGGGGCTGGCGCAGACCGGCACCGGCAAGACGGCGGCCTTTGGCCTGCCGTTGCTGGCGCGGCTGGCGGAGACGCGCGGCAAACCCGAACCGAAGACCGTGCGCAGCCTGATCCTAGCGCCGACGCGGGAACTGGCCGGCCAGATCCGCGACGCGCTGGCGGCGCTGGCGGCGGGCACGCCGATCAGGGTGGGCGTCGTGGTGGGCGGCGCGGGCATCGGGCCGCAGATCGACCGCCTTGCGCGCGGCACCGACGTGCTGGTGGCGACGCCGGGGCGGCTCCTTGACCTTCTCGACCGCAGGGCGCTCAGCCTGGCGCAGACCAAGTTCCTGGTGCTCGACGAGGCCGACCAGATGCTGGACCTCGGATTCATCCACGCGCTGCGCAAGATCGCGCGTCTGCTGCCCGCCGAGCGGCAGACGATGCTGTTTTCCGCCACCATGCCCAAACAGATGGAAGAAATCGCCGCGAGCTATCTCAGCAACCCCAGGCGCGTGCAGGTCAGCCCGCCGGGCAAGGCCGCCGACAAGATCGCCCAGGCGGTGCATTTCGTCGCCAAGGCCGACAAGCCCGACCTTCTGGTCGAGCTGCTGGACGGCCACCGCGACGAGCTGGCGCTGGTGTTCGGGCGCACCAAGCACGGCTCGGACAAGCTTGCCCGCCGACTCGATGCGGCGGGGTTCGCGGTCGCCGCCATCCACGGCAACAAGAGCCAGGGCCAGCGCGAGCGCGCGCTCAGGGCGTTCCGCGCCGGCGAGGTGCGGGTGCTGGTGGCAACGGATGTGGCGGCGCGGGGGCTCGACATCCCCGACGTCAAGCATGTCTACAATTTCGACCTGCCCAACGTGGCCGAGAACTATGTCCACCGGATCGGCCGCACCGCGCGCGCCGGCCGCGACGGCGCGGCGATCGCGTTCTGCGCGCCCGACGAGATGGGCGAGTTGCGCGACATTCAAAGGGCGATGGGCATGGCCATTCCGGTGGCCTCGGGCAGCGCCTGGGAACAGACGCCCGACCCCCAGGCGCCGTCGCGCGGCGGCCAGCGCCGCAAGGGCGGCGGGGGCGGCGGGGGCGCGGCCAAGCCGGGCGGCGCTTCGCGCGGCCCGCGCCGACGTCGGCGGGGCACGGGCGCCAGGGCGGCCTGAGCGGGGCAGGGGAACGAGATCGCTTCAACCCGGATCGTTCCCCGCCCAGGGCATGTCTCTTTCAATCGGAAACACCCGCCCCGGGCTTGATCCGGG
>CAZNMK010000535.1:0-2018 GCA_964574045.1 uncultured Roseovarius sp.
CAGGCGATCAGCCTCGAGATGGGCGCGCCGATAGAGATGTCGCGCCAGCAGCAGGCGCCCTCGGGGATCGGCAACACCAAGGGCCTGATCGCGGCGGCGAAATCCTTTGCCTTCGTCGAACCCCTTGGCGATCACGCGCCAAACGACCGCATCGTGCACGAGGCGGTGGGCGTCGTCGGCATGATCACGCCGTGGAACTGGCCGATGAACCAGGTAACGCTCAAGGTCGTCGCCGGGCTGATCGCGGGCTGCACCATGGTACTCAAGCCGTCCGAGGAATCGCCGCTCTCGGCGCTGCTTTTCGCCGAGATCGTCGATGCCGCCGGCCTGCCGCCGGGGGTGTTCAACCTGGTCAACGGCGATGGCGCCGGCGTCGGCAGCCAGCTGTCGGCGCACGCGGACGTGGACATGATCTCGTTCACCGGCTCGACCCGGGCGGGCAAGCTTATCTCCAAATCCGCCGCCGACACGCTCAAGCGCGTCAGCCTCGAACTGGGCGGCAAGGGCGCCAACCTGATCTTTGCCGATGCCGACGACAAGGCCGTCAAGCGCGGCGTGCTGCACTGCATGAACAACTCGGGCCAGTCCTGCAACGCACCCACGAGGATGCTGGTCGAACGCCCGGTCTATGACCAGGCGGTCGAGACCGCCGCCGAAGTGGCCGCCAAACTCGCCGTCGGCGCGCCGCGCGAAGAGGGCCGCCATATCGGCCCGGTGGTCAACGCGGCCCAGTTCGACAAGATTCAGGACCTGATCCAGAAGGGCATCGACGAGGGCGCGCGCCTCGTCGCCGGCGGCACCGGCCGGCCCGAGGGCTTCAACCGCGGCTTCTACGTCAAGCCCACGGTCTTTGCCGA
Organism: uncultured Roseovarius sp.; assembly: GCA_964574045.1. Taxonomy (GTDB): domain Bacteria; phylum Pseudomonadota; class Alphaproteobacteria; order Rhodobacterales; family Rhodobacteraceae; genus Roseovarius. The sequence continues at coordinate 858 of CAZNMK010000535.1, forward strand.
CGTGACGCCGGAGATGACCATCGCGCGCGAGGAAATCTTTGGCCCGGTGCTGTCGATCATCCCCTTCGATACCGAGGAAGAGGCGCTGGCGATCGCCAACGACACCCCCTATGGCCTGACCAACTACGTCCAGACGCAGGATCGCGACCGCGCCCGGCGCTGCGCGCTGGCGCTGCGTTCGGGCATGGTCGAGATGAACGGCCAGCCGCGCGCGATGGGCTCGCCCTTCGGCGGCATGAAGCAGTCCGGCAACGGCCGCGAAGGCGGCAAATGGGGCATCGAGGATTTCCTCGAGGTCAAGGCCGTCTCTGGCTGGGGCGCGGACGACTGAGACGATGGCGGCACACGCCTTCGTGCTGCACCTGACCCGCGCGCGGGGGCGGCGCGAGAACGCGCAGGCGCTCTTGGCGGATTGCGGCCTCTCGGGTGAAATCTGGCCGGCCGTCGACGGCGCCGCGCTGTCGCCCGCCGACCTGGCGGCACGGCTCGGCGCGGAGATGTTCGCGCCGCGCTATCCCTTTGCCCTGCGCGCGGGCGAGGTCGGCTGTTTTCTCAGCCACCGCCAGATCTGGGCCGAGATCGTGCGCCGTGATCTGGATCACGCGCTGGTGCTCGAGGACGATGTGGCGCTCGACCCGGATGTTTTAGCGCAGGCGCTGCGGCTCGGCACCCGCAACGCCGCCGCGCTGGGCTATATCCAGTTGCAGACGCGCGCGCCGCGCGGCCCGGCGCGGCTGATCGACCAGGAGGGCCGCTGCCGGCTGACGCAGCCGGTGGTCTCGCCGCTGCGCACCTCCGCGCAGTTCGTGAGCCGCGCCGCCGCCGCGCATCTGCTGGAGCGCTCGGACCGCATCGACCGCCCCGTAGATACCTTTCTGCAAAGCCACTGGTTCACCGGCCTGCGCCTCGGCACGGTGTGGCCGTCGGGCGTGCGCGCGATTTCCGAACGGCTCGACGGCTCCACCATCCAGACCGGGGCCAAGCCGCTGGGCGAGCGGCTCTGGCGCGAGGGCGCGCGGATGCTCTACCGCCGCCGCGCCGCGCGGCTCGCCCGCCAGAGCCCATCCCCCGGGGCCGGAACATGATCGTCGCGCGGCTTTTCGGCGGCGCCGGCAACCAGCTTTTCCAGTACGCCGCCGGCCGCGCGCTGGCCGACCGTCT
>CAZNMK010000536.1:0-2011 GCA_964574045.1 uncultured Roseovarius sp.
GCGCTCAAGCTCAAGGGCCGGATCGAGATCGTCGCCCGCGGCAGCCTGCCCAATGACGGCAAGGTGATCGAGGACCGCCGCAGCTACGACTGAGGTGTCGGCGCGGGCTGTTCCGACCCGCGGACAAGCCGCCCTTTGCCGGCGGTGAAGCGGTTGGCGTCATAGGGCGCGAGATCGAGGTTGGGCGGCTGCCCGTCGATCTGCGCCGCCACGATGCGGCCGGTCTTGGCCCCGGCGGTCAGCCCGATATGTTGATGGCCGAAGGCCGCGAACACGCCGGTGCCGGCGATCTCGCCGATGAGCGGCAAGCTGTCGGGGGTCGAGGGGCGAAAACCCATCCACTCTTCGACCCCGGTATGCTGCAGCCCCGGAAAGATGCGCTTCACATGCCGCGCGATCAGCCGCAAGGGCGCGCGCGACGGGCCCTTGGCGGTGTTGCCCAGCTCGACCGTGCCGGCGCAGCGCAGCCCCGTCGCCATCGGCGTGACGACGAACCTGCCCGCCGCGATCATCATCGGGTTGCGCGGCAGCTGCGAGGGCTCGCTGAAATGCAGGTGATAGCCGCGCTCGGTCACCAGCGGCACCGACAGCCCCAGCTTTTCCATCAGCGGCCGCGACCAGATGCCCGCGGCCAGCACCGCGCGGTCGCACTCCATCCGGCCCCGGTCGGTGTCGACGGCGCGCACGTGTCCGCCCTCGACATGGATGTCGCGCGCCTCGGCGCGCAGCACGCGTCCGCCCTCGTCCTCGATCACGCGGGCGAGGTCCGCCATATAGGCGCCGGGATCGAGGATGTGCCCGTGGCCCCTGAGCACCGCCAGCAGGCCGATCGCGGGCGACAGCATCGGCTCGGCCTCCCGCACCGCCGGGCCCTCGACGATCTCGGGGACGAAACCCTGCTCGCGCTTCAACTCCCAGCTCAGCCGGTCGGCCTGAAACGCCCGGCGCGAGGCATAGGCGTATGAAAGGTCGCTTTGCGCGATCCAGCGCTCGGCGCGGGTGCCGCGGGTAAGCGCGCGGTGCTGCTCGACGCTGTCGGTCACGATCCCGGCGATGCCGCCGATCATGTGCCGCACCCGCGCCGGCCGGGAATTGGCGAGATACCGCACCAGCCACGGCGCCAGTTGCGGCAGGGCGCTCCATTGCATGAAGAACGGCGAGCGCGGATTGGCGAGGTACCTGAGCGCCGTGACGGGCAGGTCGGGGGTGTTGACCGGCACCACCGCCCACCCGGCCAGGAGCCCGGCATTGCCGAACGACGCGCCGGCGCCCGGACCCTCGCGGTCGATCAGCGTGACGGCGTGCCCCGCGCGGCGCAGCCAGATCGCCGAGCTCAGCCCGCAGATGCCGGCGCCGATGACGATGACGTTGAGCGGTTTGTTCACGGTGCCCTCCGGCAAGTCACGGCAGATAAGCGCAAGGCCGCGGCGGGAACAAGCCCCGTTCGCGCCGCGCCCTTGGCTGGTGCCGCCCTGAGTATTGTGGGGCAAGATGAAGCTTGCCGGGCGGCGCGGCGGCGGCGACGGAGGCACCCGGTCAGGGCCGGGTGTACTTGACGAAGGGCGTGAGTTTGCCGACGCGGTCGTAAAGACGCCGGGCGGTGGCGTTGAAATCCTGCGTCAGCCAATAGACCGCGGGACAGCCGTCGGCATCGGCGGCGGCGTAGACCGCCTCGATCAGCGCCCGCCCGGTGCCGGTGCCGCGCATTTCGGGCGCGACGTAGAGATCCTGCAGATAGCACACCTTTTCCAGCCGCCAGTTGTGCGGGTGATAGATGGTGTGGACCAGCCCCACCGGCCGCCCCCCCGACACCGCCAGCAACGCCTTCTGATCGGGGTGGTCGGGCGAGATCAGGCGGGCAAAGGTGGTCTCGTACACCTCTTCGCCCAGCACGGTTTCGTAGAACGCGAGATAGGCACGCCAGAGCGCCGCCCATTCGGGGCGGTCGGCGGCGGTCGGTGGGCGGATCGCGGCGGGCGTGGTCATGGCGGCATTCCCGGCTGGTGACGGC
>CAZNMK010000537.1:0-2003 GCA_964574045.1 uncultured Roseovarius sp.
GACCGAGATCAGCGCCCGCGTGCCCCGCCGCAGGCGCGGGCGCATCAGGTCCTGTGCGAGACCGACGAGATGATCAGCCGGCCCCAGATCGGCCAGCGTGGCACCGGAATGCGCCAGCCTTTCGGGCCGGCCGAGCGGCCAGAACAGCGCATCGAGCGGCACCCGCCCCAGCCCCCGCAGGCCCGGCCGGGTGGCGGGCGGCAGAAAGGCCACGGCGGGAGAGGTGTCAGGCATGGGCGGCTCCGGTTCAGGCGGGGTGATAGGGACAATCGCGGACAAGGGCAATCGGCTGGCGCCGCGCGGACCGATGCGCGCGGGCCGGTGCCGAAACCGCGCCGCTGCCTGCGTCCTTTACCGGCAGGCGTTTGCCCACTATCTCTTGAGCTGGAAACCGGCCCCGCCGATAGAGGAGACCGCGCCCCGTGGCAGCCATCGCGCTCAAAGGCCCCCTACGACGTACCGCCCGCCGATGACGGTGGCGCGCGGGGCCTTCATCGCGGCGATGCGCCAGGTCGCGGCCACGGTGACCGTCGTCACCACCGACGGCCCGGCCGGCATGGCCGGCGCCACCGTCAGCGCCTTTACCTCGCTGTCGGCCGATCCGCCGTCGGTGCTGGTTTGCCTGCGCGATGACAGCCGCATCGCCCGCGCGGTCACGGCGAACGGGGTCTTTTGCGTCAATGTCCTGCCCGAGGACGCGGTCGACCTGGCACGGGCCTTCGCCGGCAGGTTCGACGAACGGATGCCGAACCGCTTTGCCGGGCTCGAGGTCTCGCAAACGCCGTTCGGCCCGATCCTGCCGCGCGCCACGGCGTTCACCTGCGAACTCGGCCACCGGCACGTTCACGGCAGCCACGCGATCTGCATCGGCAACGTCGCCGATATCTTCGACGCCGGTGAAAAACCGCTCACCTACATGCGCGGCAAATACCATATCGTGCGCCCGAAAAAGGCATAACAGCGGGCCAGATGGCCTGCATTCGCCGCCAAATCTTGCGCGCAGGGTCATATTGTCGCCGGTTTTTGCGCGTTGACTGTCCCAAAGATGCGTTATCGGGGTTCGGGCAATGGAACAACGCGAACACGTATACGAGGGCGACTGGTCAACGGTTTCGCTGACGCGAACGCCCATGGGCCTGACCGCGCGGGAAAGGTCGGACCGCTTCCGCCTGGAGGCGATGTCCGAACTGGTCCTGCGTCTGACCGGCGGGCTGATGGTGGCGGCGTCGACGATGCTGTGGCTGGTGCTGCCGATGGAATCCGAAACCGACCAGGCGGTGTCGCACGGCCTGCTGGCCGCGCTGTGCACAGCCGTCGGGCTGGCCGTCTATGCCTACGGCACGCGCGGGTTCCGCCGCCAGCTGTCGCTCGACGCCAAGCGCGGCACGCTGGCGCTGACCAAGATCAACATGAACGACCGCGGACGGGTCATGCGCACCATCGGCCTGGACGAGATCGAAAGCCTGTTCCTGCGCCGGGCATCCACGCCGCTGGCCCAGGCATCGCTGTGCGTCCGGGTGGCGGGGCACCACACGCCGCTGCTGGCGCTGACAGGCGCACAGGCCGAACTGGAGCATATCCACCGCCATCTGTGCGACATCGTTCAGGACAGCGGCCCGCGAAGGGGATTCGCGTCCGCGCCGGCGCATGGCCGCAACCCCGCGCGACCCACCCGAGCGGCACGGGCCTGAGCGCCGCGCCAGTCGCTATCCGAATACGAACGGCAAACGTAAAAAAGGGCCGCCCCGAAGGGCGGCCCCGTCATTGTCATGCCTTGCGCGGGCAGGCTTACATCATGCCGCCCATGCCGCCCATGCCGCCCATGTCGGGCATGCCGCCGCCGGCGTTTTCCTTTTGCGGCTTGTCGGCGACCATCGCCTCGGTGGTGATCAGCAGGCCGGCGATCGAGGCGGCATCCTCGAGCGCGGTCCGCACCACCTTGGCCGGATCGATGACGCCATAGGCGAACATGTCCCCGTATTCCTCGGTCTGGGCGTTGAAGC
>CAZNMK010000538.1:0-1982 GCA_964574045.1 uncultured Roseovarius sp.
GGGGCGCGACCGGGTGCCCGCCGAACCCGTCGGCGGAGGCGCCTTGCGGTATCGCGGATTGTCCGGTTGAAGTGCTGCCGCGCATCGCAGCGGGATCGGCGCCACGCCCGCCCCGGCCCCGGGCCGGGGGCCTCTGCGCCGGCAGGGCGGGGCCCCGGGTCAGGCCCGGGGCGCGCGCGGGCGTTTCCGGTCGGACGCGACATGTGTTATCGCCGGCGCGCCCAGTCGTACTGTTCCTCGGTCTCGACCGCGCAGGGGCGCAGTTCGCGCAGCCGTTGCAGGGCGGCGGCGGGTTTTTCGCCGCAGGCGACCATCAGCTTCAGCGCCGCCATGCCCGACCGCCCGCAGCCGCCGACGCAGTGGATCAGCACCCGCCCGCCGCCCCTGAGAGCGGCACAGGCGCGGTCGGATGCCGCGCGCCACGCCTCGGCCCTTTCGGGGCCGGGGATGCCCATGTCGGGGCAGGGGATGTGGTGCCAGCGCGCGCCCGAATAGAGCAGGTCGGTGCCCAGGCTGCCGGCGCCCCAGGCGACCAGTTCGACCTCGGTTGCCATGGTGATCACCAGCGCCGGTTTCCAGTCCTTCATGTGGGCGATGTCCTCGGCGTAGTGGCCGCCGCGCCCGGGCATCGGTGCGATCCCGAGGATGCCGCTCGCGACCGGCAGGGCGAAGACGACGAAGCCGGTCATGCGCCGTCCCGCGGCGCGGATACACGGTCGCACCGCGCCACGCCCCCGCCTTTCACAGAACACTGCCCGCGCCGGTCCCCCAACGGACGCATGGCTTTCCCCCCGTTCACGATACCCAACAACCCCGCCAGCCTTGCCGGATTGCGCGCCAAAAGCAAGCTGGACGGCCCAACGGCACGGCTTTAGGCTGGCCGAAATCTCCGAATCCGGCAGGCCCCGCATGTCCGACACCCCCAAGCAAGGCTATCAGGTGCTGGCACGCAAGTACCGGCCCGAGACCTTTGCCGACCTGGTCGGGCAGGATGCGATGGTGCGAACGCTCAAGAACGCCTTTCAGGCCGACCGGGTGGCGCAGGCGTTCATCATGACCGGCATCCGCGGCACCGGCAAGACGACCACCGCGCGGATCGTCGCCAAGGGAATGAACTGCATCGGCCCGGACGGCGCCGGCGGCCCCACCATCGAGCCCTGCGGTGAGTGCGAGCACTGCCGCGCGATCATGGAGGGGCGCCATGTCGACGTGATGGAGATCGACGCCGCCTCGAACACCGGCGTCGACAACATTCGCGACGCGATCATCGATTCGGTGTCCTACGCGCCCTCGAGCGCTCGCTACAAGATCTACATCATCGACGAGGTGCACATGCTGTCGACGAGCGCGTTCAACGCGCTGTTGAAGACGCTCGAGGAGCCGCCCGCGCATGTGAAGTTCATCTTCGCCACCACCGAGATCCGCAAGGTGCCGGTCACCGTGCTCAGCCGCTGCCAGCGGTTCGATCTGCGCCGCATCGACCCCGAGGAGATGATCGCGATGCTGCGCCGCATCGCCAGGGCCGAGGGCGCGGAAATCGCCGACGAGGCGCTGGCGCTCATTACCCGCGCGGCCGAGGGTTCGGCGCGCGACGCCACGTCGCTCCTCGACCAGGCGATCAGCCACGGCGGGGCCGAGACCAAGGCCGAGGAGGTGCGCGCCATGCTCGGGCTGGCCGACCGGGGCCGGGTGCTGGATCTGTTCGACATGATCGTGCGGGGCGACGCCGCCGGCGCGCTGACCGAGCTGTCGGGCCAGTACGCGGGCGGCGCCGACCCGATGGCGGTGCTGCGCGACCTGGCCGAGATCGCGCATTGGGTCAGCGTCGTGCAGATCACGCCCGAGGCCGCCGATGACCCCACCATCGGCCCCGACGAGCGCGACCGCGGCCGGGCGATGGCGGCGGCGCTGCCGATGCGGGTTCTGACGCGGATGTGGCAGATGCTGCTCAAGGCGCTCGAAGAGGTGGCGCTGGCGCCCAA
>CAZNMK010000539.1:0-1980 GCA_964574045.1 uncultured Roseovarius sp.
CGCGCTGCTGCATGCCGCCCGACAGCTCATAGACCGACTTGTCCTTGAAATCCTGCAGGCCCACCACCTCGAGCAGGTGATCGACGGTGGCGGCCCAGTCCGACCTTCGGCGCCCCGCCATGCGCGGGCCGAAACTGACGTTGTCGCGCACGCTCATCCATTCGAACAGCGCGCCCTGCTGGAACACCATGCCGCGCTCGGCATCCGGGCCGGTCACGCGATGCCCGTTCAGCACCACCTCGCCATCGGTCGGCGCCAGAAACCCGGCCACGATGTTCAGCAATGTCGTCTTGCCGCACCCCGAGGGGCCAAGCACGCTCATCAACTCGCCGCTTTCGATCTCGAGCGTCACGTTCTGCAATGCCTGCACATGGCTGCCATTGGGCAGATCGAACCGCATCGAGACATCGGCTATGGAAAGTGTCCCCATCCCTGCCCCTTTTTTTCCGTCTGTCGTGTACTCGCGGGCGGAAAACCGCGGGCCCGTAGCAGGCCCGCGGCGCTTGCGCGGCGGAACTACATGCTGGCGGCCTGGGACAGCGGGCCGGTGTTGACGTTGTTCTCATAGGTGTCGAGCGCGGCGTCGATGCTGCCGGCCTCGACGAACACGTCGGCCACGCCCTTCATGAACTCCTGCGCGCCGCCGCCGAGCCATTTCGCGCTCAGCTGCTCGTCGACGGGCGGAAAGACGAAGGTGTCGATCGTCGCCGCCGTCGCATCCAGGTCCATGCCGCTGTCCTTGGCGATCACCGGCAGCATCGTGTCGCGGTTGGCCGGATCGGCCCACATCGCGTTGGCCTTGGCGGTCACGGCCAGGAACTTGGCCACCAGATCGGGGTTCTCGGCGACAAAGCCGGCCGGCCCGCTGGTGACGTCGAAGACGAGGATGCCCAGATCCTCCTTCTCGGCCCCGGTCAGCAGCACATTGCCATGCTCCAGCGCCCGGCGCAGGCTGCCGCCCCAGCCGCAAAAGAGGTCGACCGCGCCCTGCGCGATCGCCGCCGCGCCCTCGGGCGGGGCCATGTTGACCACGTCCATGGTGGCGACATCGACGCCGAAATGATTCATCTGCTCGAGAAAGCCGAAATGCGCGGCGGTACCCAGCGGAACGGCGACCTTCTTTCCGGCAAGCTCCGTGGCGCTGTCCTTGTCGATCTCCAGATCGGCGCGGACGACGCAGTTGTCATTGTCCGAATAGCTGACCGCCACGTCGAGGATCTGCAGATCCTGCCCCGCGCTGGTCGCCACGACGAAGGGCGGCACGCCCTGGCTGACGGACAGGTGCACATCGCCCGACGCCATCGCCGCGCTCATCGCGGTGCCGGTATCGAAGGCGCGCCAGTTGACGGTGACGCCCATCTCGTCCTCGTACATGCCGGTTTCCTTGGCGTACTGGAACGGCATCGGCCATTCGAGGAAATAGGCAACGGTGATCTCTTCCGCAGCAGCCGCCGTCGCCCCGGCCAGCACCGCCGCCGAGGTCGCGATCGAAAGCAACTTGGATTTCAATGTCATCTGGTCGTCTCTCCCGTTGGTTGCGGTCGCATTCGTTGTTTGGCCCTGCCCCGTCGCCCGGTGCGACCATCCGGGCATCTTGTCGCGGGCAGTTTTTCGGCAGTAGGTTTCCTATCCGAAACGATAATCCGATTCCGTTCAACGTTTTTGTCGCCGGCCCGGCCGCGTTTTCGGCTTTCGTGAAATGTGTTTTCAACGGATAATCGTCCGTTTTCAGCGTTCTGACCGAGATTTGCACGCAACTCCGCCGGCGATAAACTGGAACTGGACTTAGACAAAAGCCTGATCTGGCCCTAACCGAACCGGCGCTTTCGGGGCTGAGATGAACGCAAACCAAACGGCAGGCGCCGCCTGCAGCCCGGTCGCCCCCGGCCGGGCCGAAATCGATGGAGCATCGCGATGGACGGCAACATTCCCAACGACATCGAAAAGGTGGTCGAGGCCGACCGCGCCCATGTCTGGCAT
>CAZNMK010000540.1:0-1977 GCA_964574045.1 uncultured Roseovarius sp.
GGTTCGCGCCCGGCCCCGCCCCGTCACGCCAAAGGCGTGCCTCCGGCACGACGCGCGCGCGAAATAGTCCATGCGTTTCAGTCCGTTGCCCCGTTCCGCTTGACTGCGCCGTCGGCCCATGTTCCACGGCGCCCACCCTCGGGGCCGGGCGCGAACCTCTGTTGCGCCCGGATTTCAATGTACCCGGACTACGATTCCATATGACTAGAGGCTGCTGCCCGCCCCGGCCACCGATCCGGGGCCTCGGCCAGGGTGCGCAAATCCATGATCTTCAGGGCGATCTGCGACACCGCGCCTGCGCTTTCGCTGCCGTGGCTCCGGTCGCCCGGGCCACGGCAGCTCGCCATGCCCGCAGGTTATTTCTTGACGGTCTTGGCGCCGGGTTTCGCCGGCTTCTGCTTCTTGTCGCCCATGACAGAGTGACCTTGCTGAAATGGGCCGGCACCATGCCGGACCCTGGGAAACTCTCTAACCTCGATCCACGTATCGGTCTGTGCGAAATTCGACCTGCGCCATGTCGAAAACATGCACCGTGCGCGCATTCCCGCCACCGCCAACGCGTTCGGACCGGCCGCAGCCGGACGATCCGCCATGATTCGCATCAACCGATTTGCAAACTTTGCAAACCTAATCTGTTTTCCCATCATGATTTGACATTTCACAGGCTTTGCAAAAATTTGCAGCCAGCCGATCCCCATATCTGCAAATTTCCGGTCGCAATCGCCCGCGCAATCCCTGCCCCCCCTTGCCGCCGGTGCCGCCGGTCCCGTAACACAGGGGGCGAGGACCGGAGGAGACGATCATGGGATACAAGGACGTCTACGAAAGCTGGAAGCGCGACCCCGACGCCTTCTGGATGGAGGCCGCGCGCGCGATCGACTGGGACAGGTTGCCCTCGAAGGCGCTCTTCGACGACAATGCGCCGCTTTACGAATGGTTCAGCGACGGGCTGGTGAACACCTGCTGGAACGCCGTCGACCGCCATGTCAAGGCCGGCCACGGCGAGCGCACCGCGATCATCTATGACAGCCCCATCACCGGGCGGAAGGAAAAGATCGGCTTTGCCGATCTGCAGGCCCGTGTCGCCCGGCTGGCCGGGGCGCTGCGACGGCAGGGGCTGGAAAAGGGCGACCGGGTGATCATCTACATGCCGATGGTGCCGCAGGCGCTCGAGGCGATGCTGGCCTGTGCGCGCCTCGGCGCGATCCATTCGGTCGTCTTCGGCGGTTTCGCCGCCAGCGAACTGGCGGTCCGCATCGACGACGCCCGGCCCAAGGCGATCATCGCCGCCTCCTGCGGGCTGGAGCCGGGGCGCACCGTCCAGTACAAGCCGCTTTACGACGGCGCCATCGCCCAGGCCGGCCACAAGCCCGAGTTCTGCGTCATCCTCCAGCGCGACGAACTGCAGGTCGAGCTGGAACCGGGCCGAGACCATGACTGGCACGCGTTTCAGGAGGGTGCCGAACCCGCCGACTGTGTCCCCGTCGAGGGCAACCATCCCGCCTATATCCTCTACACCTCCGGCACCACCGGCGCGCCCAAGGGCGTGATCCGCGCCACCGGCGGGCATCTGGTGGCACTGAACTGGACGATGAAGAACATCTACAACGTCGATCCCGGCGAGGTGTTCTGGGCGGCGTCGGACGTGGGCTGGGTCGTGGGCCACAGCTATATCTGCTACGCGCCCCTCATCCACGGCAACACCACCGTCGTGTTCGAGGGCAAACCCGTGGGCACGCCCGATGCCGGCACCTTCTGGCGGGTGATCTCGGAACACAACGTGCGCAGTTTCTTTACCGCGCCGACCGCGTTCCGCGCCATCAAGCGCGAGGACCCCAAGGGCGAGTTCGTGAAGAAATACGACCTGAGTTGCCTGCGCATCCTCTACCTCGCGGGCGAGCGCGCCGACCCCGACACCATCAACTGGGCCGCCGCGCAACTGGGCATTCCGGTGGTCGATCACTGGTGGCAGACCGA
>CAZNMK010000541.1:0-1961 GCA_964574045.1 uncultured Roseovarius sp.
TAGAACCCCACCGCCTGGAATTCCTCGCGCAGCCGCTCGGCCGGCAGCCAGTCCTCGGCCGGGGCGAGCCGCGGCTCGGGCAGATCCTCGCCCGCCTCGCCGAAGAGCGACACCTGCGCCGAGCCCTTCTCGTCGTGCACGGCGCCCGAATAGGCCATCAGCCGCTCGATGTTGTCGAAGACCCGCCGGCGGTTGCGGTCGAGCGCGTCGAACGCGCCGGCGCGTGCCAGCATCTCGAGCGGGCGCTTGCCGATGCGCTTCAGATCGACCCGGCGGGCGAAATCGAACAGCGTCACGAACGGCCGTTCCGCGTCCCCGCCGGGTCCTTGCGCATCCTCGCGCCGAGCCGCGACGATCAGGCGCATCGCCTCGACGCCCACGTTCTTGAGCGCGCCCAGCGCGTAGACCAGCGCGCCGTCGCGGGTGACGAATGTCGCCTCCGAGCGGTTCACGCAGGGCGGCACGAAGGGCAGGCCCAGCCCGTGGCGGACCTCTTCGAAATAGATGCCCAGCTTGTCGGTGAGGTGCATGTCGCAGTTCATCGCCCCGGCCATGAACTCGAGCGGGTGATTGGCCTTGAGCCAGGCGGTCTGGTAGCTCACCACCGCATAGGCCGCGGCATGGGACTTGTTGAAGCCGTAATTGGCGAACTTTTCCAAGAGGTTCCAGACTTCGAGCGCCCTGGCGTCGCCGACCCCGTTCGCACGCGCGCCGTCGATGAACTTGGGCCGCTCGGCGTCCATCGCCTCCTTGATCTTCTTGCCCATCGCCCGGCGCAAGAGGTCGGCGCCGCCAAGGCTGTAGCCGGCCATCTCCTGGGCGATCTGCATCACCTGTTCCTGATAGACGATGATGCCCTGGGTCTCGTCGAGGATATGGTCGATCAGCGGATGCAGGCGCTCGCGCTCGGAAAGCCCGTTCTTGACCTCGCAGTATTTGGGAATGTTCTCCATCGGGCCGGGCCGGTAGAGCGCCACCAGCGCGACGATGTCCTCGATGCAGGTGGGCTTCATCCGCTTGAGCGCGTCCATCATGCCCGAGCTTTCGACCTGGAACACCGCCACCGTGCGGGCGCTGGCGTAAAGCGCATAGGTCTTTTCGTCGTCGAGCGGTATCTGCCCGATATCGTTCTCGGCCCCCTCGAAGGGCTCGTAGATCACGCTGCCGTCGGCGGCGACATGCAGGTCGCGCCCGGCGCGGTGGATGAGCTCGATCGCGCCCTGAATCACCGTCAGCGTCTTGAGCCCGAGAAAGTCGAACTTCACCAGCCCGGCCTTTTCCACCCATTTCATGTTGAACTGGGTGGCGGGCATTTCCGAACGCGGATCCTGGAAAAGCGGCACCAGCTCGTCGAGCGGGCGGTCGCCGATCACCACGCCGGCGGCATGAGTCGAGGCGTTTCGCAAGAGCCCCTCGACCTGGCGGCCGTATCTCAGCAGCCGGTCGACCACCTCTTCGGCGCGGGCGGCCTCGCGCAGGCGTTCCTCCTGCTCAAGCGCCCGTTCGATGCTCACGGGCTTCACCCCCTCGACCGGGATCAGCTTGGAAAGCCTGTCGACCTGGCCATAGGGCATCTGCAGCACGCGCCCGATGTCGCGCACCGCCGCCTTGGAGAGAAGCGCGCCGAAGGTGATGATCTGCGCCACCCGGTTGCGGCCATACTTGCCCTGCACATAGCGGATCACCTCTTCGCGGCGGTCCATGCAGAAGTCGATGTCGAAATCGGGCATGCTGACGCGTTCGGGGTTCAGGAAGCGTTCGAACAGCAGCTTGTAGCGCAGCGGATCGAGGTCGGTGATGGTCAGCGCCCACGCGACCAGGCTGCCCGCGCCCGAGCCCCGGCCGGGCCCCACCGGGATGCCCTGTTCCTTGGCCCACTTGATGAAATCGGCAACGATCAGGAAATAGCCGGGAAAGCCCATCCGCTCGATGATGCCGAGCTCGAAATCGAGCCGCGCGGC
>CAZNMK010000542.1:0-1955 GCA_964574045.1 uncultured Roseovarius sp.
AGCCCCCCGCGCGAAACCGAGGTCTCGGGCCCCACCATCACCACCGATTCCGGCCGCCCGCGCAGATCGGCGCTGACCAGCGGCTTTTCGGTCCAGCCGAAGACCGGCGAGGTCTCGGCCGCCGCCCTGAGTACCGCGTTCACCGCCTCGGCGCTGGCCGGCTCGCGGGTCTCGACCGTCAGGTCGATGGCCGACACGCTGGCGGTGGGCACGCGAATCGCGCGCGCCTCGATCCGGCCCTTCAGGTGCGGCAGAACCAGCCCGGTCTGAACCTGGGCGCTGGTGGTGGTGGGCACCATCGACAGCGCCGCCGCGCGGCTGCGCTCGGGGGCGCCGCGGGGCTTGTCGACGGTGGGCTGGCTGCCGGTATAGCAGTGCACCGTCGTCATCTGCCCGCTTTCCAGGCCGAATGCGTCGTCGATCAGCCGCGCCAGAGGCGCCAGCGCGTTGGTGGTGCACGATGCGTTCGAGACGATCCGCTCGTCCCCGAGTCGGTCCTCGTTGGCGCCCATGACCAGGGTGATGTCGGCCTCGGCCGAGGGCCCCGAGACCAGCACCGCGCCCGCGCCTGCCACCAGCCCGCGCTCGGCCACGGCGCGCCGCCCGCCGATGCCGGTGCATTCCAGCACCAGGTCCACGCCCGACAGATCGAGCGCGCTGATATCGGGCGCGGCGCGAAAGGGGATCGCCCGCCCCCCGACCCGGAGCGCAGCGTCGCCGGCGCGCACCTCTTCGGGCCAGGGTCCGTAGACGCTGTCGTACTCGAACAGGTAGGCGCAGGTCTCGATCGGTTCGATCTCGTTGATCGCGACCAGCTCGAACCCGCGCGCAGCGCCCGACGCGGCACCGGCCGCGTCCCGCAGCAGGATACGCGCGAGCGCCCGGCCGATGCGGCCGAATCCGTTGATCACGATACGGATGGGGCGGTCGGGCATTCCTCGTGTCTCCTGTCTGCGTGATTCTGCCGCGTCGACTTTCGTGCGCGTGCCGGGGATTGGCCACCCCCGGCGTGAAACCCCGTCACTCCCGCGCCGCGCCCCCGCCGCCGCCCACTGCGCGCTCCAGCGCCGGGTAACGCATGCCCAACGTTGCCGCGCGGACGACATAGCTCAGCATCAAGGCCAGCCACAGCCCGTGGTTGCCCAGGCCCGGTATCAGCACCGCCACCGCGCCGGCATAGACCGCCAGGCTGAGCGCCATCATGTTGCGCATGTCCCGCGCCCGCGTCGCGCCGATGAAAATGCCATCCAGCATGAAGGGCGCAAGCCCCAGGAGCGGCGCCAGCGCGACATAGGCCAGATAGCCCTGCGCCGCCGCCCGCACCTCGGGCGCGGTGGCCATCAGCGCGACGATGGCCGGGCCGAGGGCGGCGAATGCCAGCGCCAGGGCGGCGGTAACCGCCAGCCCCCAGACCCCGGCCAGCAGCGCCCCGCGCCGCATACCGGCGACATCGCGCCGCCCCACCGCCTGCCCGACCAGCGCCTCGGCGGCAAAGGCGAACCCGTCGAGCCCGTAGGCCGAGATGTGCAGGAACTGCAGCAGCACCTGGTTGGCCGCGAGCGTCACGTCGCCAAAGCCGCTGCCGACGAAGACGAAGGAAACGAAGATCGCCTGCAGCATCAGCGACCGCAGCAGGATGTCGCGGTTGACGGCGGCCATGCGGCGCAGCCTCTCGGGGTCGAAGACCCGCGGCCAGTCGCGCCAGGCCGGCACCGCAAAGGCCCCCCGGCAGAGCCACAGCCCCAGCGCCAGCCCCGACCATTCGGCGGCAAAGCTGGCCCAGGCGACGCCCGTCACCCCCCAGCCCAGCCCCAGCACGAACCACAGGTCGAGTCCGACATTGAGCGCGTTCATCGCCGCCTGCACCGCCAGTACCGCGCCGGTGCGTTCCTGCGCGATCAGCCAGCCGGTCACGCCGTAAAGCGCGATCATCGCCGGCGCGCTCCACACCCGGA
>CAZNMK010000543.1:0-1944 GCA_964574045.1 uncultured Roseovarius sp.
AATTCGCTGGCGCCCTGCCCGGCGGTGCCGACGCTGTTTTCGGTGGTGGACGACGAATAAGCGCGGGTGATAAGGCACCGGGGATGCGACGGGGACGCTGCCCCGTCGCCGAGCGGGGCTGCGCCCTTTCCGGGGTGCCCGGCCCAGAAACCGGCAGGGGAGAAGGATGGCGCGGGTCTATCTCGACTACAACGCGACGGCGCCGCTGCGGCCCGAGGCGCGCGCGGCGATGATCGAGGCGATGGACGTGGCGGGAAACCCGTCGAGCGTGCATGCCGAGGGGCGCGCGGCGCGGGCGCTGGTCGAGCGCGCGCGCGCGCGGGTGGCGGCGGCGGTGGGCGCGAAACCGCAGGAGGTGGTCTTTACCTCCGGCGCGACCGAGGCCGCGGGCGTGCTGGCGCGCTGGCCGGGTCCGGTGCGGGTGCAGCAGACCGCCCATGGCGCGCTTTGGTCGCACCGGCGCGAGGGCGGCGAGGGGACGGCGATCCTGGCGATGGGGCTGGCCAATTCCGAGACCGGCATCGTCACCGAACCGCCCGGCGAACGCGAGGGCGCGCTGCTCCTGGATATCACCCAGGCGGTGGGGCGGGTGCCGTTCTCCTTTGCATGGAGCGGGGCCGACATGTGCGTCATGTCAGCGCACAAGCTGGGCGGACCCAAGGGCGTGGGCGCCCTGATCGTGCGCGAGGGGCTGGAAATCCCGGCCCTGAGCCTGGGCGGCGGGCAGGAGATGGGGCGGCGGTCGGGGACCGAAAACGTCATTGGAATAGCGGGTTTCGCCGCCGCCGCCGCCGCGGCGATGCGGGACCAGGAGGCGGGGGTCTGGAGCCGGGTCGAAGAACTTAGAAACATTCTAGAATCTTGTCTTGTGGATTCCGCCAAAGAGACTATTTTTGTCGGGAAATCGGATCGGCGCTTGCCCAACACCTCCTGCTTCATCACACCGGGCTGGAAGGGAGAGACGCAGGTGATGGCGATGGACCTGGCCGGGTTCGCGATTTCGGCGGGATCGGCCTGTTCCAGCGGCAAGGTGCGTGCCAGCCGCGTGCTGCAGGCGTCGGGCTTTGACGCGGACCGTGCGGTCTGTGCCGTGCGCGTCTCGCTGGGGCCGGCGACGACCGAGGACGAGGTAACGCGCTTTGCCCGAACCTGGGCTGGGCTGCACGACAAACATCGCGCCCGCGCGGCGTGACGCGAAAGGAGTAGGGGATGGCGGCACTGGACCGGACCGAGGTCAAGGAAGGGGTCGACAAGGAAACCGTCGATGCGGTGCGCGAGGTCGGCACCTACAAGCACGGCTGGGAAACCGAGATCGAGACGGAATACGCCCCCAAGGGGCTGACCGAGGACATCGTGCGCCTGATCTCGGAAAAGAACGGCGAACCGGAATGGATGACCGAATGGCGGCTGGCGGCCTACGCGCGCTGGCTGCAGATGACCGAACCGGGCTGGGCGATGGTCGAGTACCCGGAGATCGACTTTCAGAACCAGTACTACTATGCCCGTCCCAAGAGCATGGACCAAAAGCCCAAGTCGCTGGACGAGGTCGACCCCAAGCTGCTGGAAACCTATGAAAAGCTGGGTATTCCGCTCAAGGAGCAGATGATCCTCGCCGGCGTCGAGGGCGCCGAGGAGGCCGCGCCGGCGGACGGCGCGGAAACGCCCGGCCGCAAGGTCGCCGTCGATGCGGTGTTCGACTCGGTCAGTGTCGGGACCACCTTTCAGGCAGAGCTGAAAAAGGCCGGGGTGATCTTTTGCTCGATCTCCGACGCGATCCGCGAACACCCCGAACTGGTCAGGAAATACCTGGGCTCGGTAGTGCCGGTCAGCGACAACTTCTATGCCACGCTCAATTCGGCGGTCTTTTCCGACGGCTCGTTCGTCTACGTGCCTCCCGGCGTGCGCTGCCCGATGGAACTGAGCACCTATTTCCGCATCAACGCC
>CAZNMK010000544.1:0-1922 GCA_964574045.1 uncultured Roseovarius sp.
GGTGCGGGCGTTCGAGAAGCTGCAAAAACGGATGCGCGCGCTGGCGCAGGAAAAAGGCATGCTGCCGGCGGCGTGACGGGCTTGGCCGGAGCAGGGCTTTGATCTAGCCTTGCCCGGCAAGAGCCGGAGACGCGCGCATGTCAGACGATTCCATTCCCGCCGCCGCGGCGCCGGCGTGCCGGGGCGGCGCCGGCGGACGGGGCCGGGCGGCAACGATGCTGCTGATGGCGGCGCTGCTGGTGGCCTGCGCGCCGCGCAACGCGTTTCAGTTCGCCGCTCCCAGCCCCCAGGCGCATGTCGAGCGCATCTTCATCGCCACCGCGCGCGACCTTCGCGATCTGGGTCCGAGTTTCGGCGAGGAACGCGTCCGGGGGCTGCGCTATCTGCATCTCGACGTGTCGGTTCCGCCCACCCACCGGCTGGGCGAGGTCGAATGGCCCAGGGGCACGCCCGATGCCGCCACCGATTTCGTCGTCACCGGCAGCCACGTCTATCGCGGCGCGACCGGCATGATCGGCGCGATGCGCCGGCACGCCCCGGGAAAGGAGACGCTGGTCTTCGTGCACGGCTACAACAACACATTCTCCGATGCGGTCTACCGTTTCGCCCAGATACGCACCGATTTCGGCGTCACCGGCCCCGGGGTGCTCTATTCCTGGCCCTCGGCCGGCGATCCGCGTGGCTATGCCTATGACCGCGACAGCGTGCTCTATTCGCGCGACGATTTCCAGTACGTGCTCGAATCGCTGACCGCGGCGCCGGGGCAGAAGGTGTTGCTCCTGGCGCATTCGATGGGCGCGCAGCTGGTGATGGAGACGCTGCGCCAGGCGGCGCTGGCGGGCGACCGGCGGGTTATCGACCGGATCAGCGGCGTGGTGCTGATCGCACCCGATATCGACCCCGATGTCTTTCGCAGCCAGGCCGTGGCGATCGGAAAGCTGCCAAAGCCCTTCCTGATCTTCGTCTCGCGCGCCGACCGGGCGTTGACGCTGTCGGGGCTGCTTTTCGGGCGCAAGCCGCGGCTCGGCGTGATCGAGGGGCCCGAACAGCTGGAGGGGGTGAAGGGCGTGCAGGTCATCGACTTCACCGCGCTCGGCGCCGAGGACAAGGGGCTGCGCCACGCCGTGCCGATCACCTCGCCGGCGGCGATCCGGGTGCTGCGCGGCATGATCGACCGGCCCAGCCGGGGGATCGAGGGGATCGGCGATTTCCTGGTGCTGCGTCCCGAGTACTGAGATCAAAGGAGGCAGAACATGGCCACCGGATGGGCGCGCGACGGCGCGGTGCACGAACAGATCGAAGCCTCGATCGAGGACGAGCTGGCCCGCCTGAGGGCCCGGCCGGCCCCCAAGGGCGAAAGCCTGACCCATTGCGCCGAATGCGACGAACCGATCCCCGAGGCGCGCCGCCGGGCGGTGCCGGGCGTCAAGCTGTGCATCGACTGCCAGCAGGAACGCGACGGGGCCATCATGCACCGCGGCGGCATCAACCGGCGCGGCAGCAAGGACAGCCAGCTGAAGTGAGGGCAGGGAGGGGCGCCGCCCCTCTTGCCCCGGACAGGTCCGGGGCAATTCACCCCGAGGTATTTGCAGCCGAATGAAGCGGCGTGGCGGAGGGAATCAGCCCTCCATCGCCTCCAGCTCGTCGATGAAGCGCGAGATCATCGAAAGGCCCTTGTCCCAGAATGCCGGGTCGGAGGCATCGAGCCCGAAGGGGGCCAGCAGCTCCTTGTGGTGCTTCGATCCGCCGGCGCGCAGCATCTCGAAATACCTGTCCTGAAAGCCCTCCGGCGCCTCTTCGTAGACGGCATAGAGCGCATTCACCAGCCCGTCGCCGAAGGCGTAGGCATAGACGTAGAAGGGCGAATGCACGAAATGGGGCACATAGGCCCAGAAATGCTCGTAGCCGTCCATGAACTCGAA
>CAZNMK010000545.1:0-1168 GCA_964574045.1 uncultured Roseovarius sp.
CGGCGCCGGGCGGGCGGCGCATCCGCCTGCGCTACATGACCCAGGTCAAGACCCGGCCGCCGGGCTTCGTGGTGATGTGCTCGCACCCCGAAAAGCTGCCGGAAAGCTATGCGCGCTACCTGATCGGCGGGCTGCGCGAGGATTTCGACATGCCCGGCACGCCGATCAGGCTGTTTTTCCGCAGTCAGGCCGACAAGAACCCCTACAAGGGCCGGCGCAGGCCCGGCCCGTCCAAGCTGCGCAAGCACCTCGACAAAAGGGGGTAGGGGGTTGACGGGTCGGCCTGCCCCGCCCGGCCTCTCGGTTGCCGACGCTCAGGCGCCGCGCCGCCACTGCCGCAGGACAAGCGCGCCCAGCGCCGCGATGCCGGCGGCGCACAGCGCAAGGACGGCGATGTTGGACGGCTCGAGGTTGCCGGCCATGATCCCGGCCAGCGCCCAGCCCAGTGCCAGCGCGTATTCCGGCGTGTCCGGGCGTGCCGCCAGTACCCCGGCGCCGATGGCCAGTGCCAGCACGATCGCCGCCAGTGCTGCGCTTTGTTCCCCCACGATGCCGTTGCCGGCCAGAACCAGCGCCAGCGCGACGCAGGAGGCCGCCGTCAGCCACCCGGTATAGAGCGCCACCGGCGCCGCCAGCCAGAGGCGGTCGCCGCGGCTGCTGGACAGGAGCGCAACGATGGCCGTCGCCAGCATGACCCAGATCAGCACCGTGGCCCAGACCGGCGACATCTGCGCCACCGGTATCCACGCCGCCCCGACGACGAGGCTTGCGATCAGCGGCCAGCGCGGCGCGTCCCAGTCGGACGCCTCGGCGCGCTTGAGCAGCCCGAACGCGGCCCCCGCCACCAGCCAGAGGTATATCGGCCCCCAGATGGCGAAGGCATAGCCCGCGGGCTGGGCCGGCGGGTCGATCTGCGGCACGGGGAACTGGTCGGGTCGGAAACCGTTGAACCCCGTCGTCGTCAGCGGCGACAGCGCAAAGGCCAGTGCGGCGGTCAGGGTCAGGATGGCTTTCATGCGGGTCATGGGATGTGATCTGGCGGCGCGGGCGGCTAAGTCAATGGCTTGCGCGCGGGTCCGGGTACGTCGGCGCGAGCGTCCTTTCGCGAAATACCCGGCCGGCGCCGCGGGTGGACTTGCAAAGGGGGGCGAAAAAATCACATTCTCCA
>CAZNMK010000545.1:1178-1910 GCA_964574045.1 uncultured Roseovarius sp.
GGATGACGGATATCCGCAGCCACACGCGGGCCTACGCCACCAGGAGCGACGCGATGGGCGCGCTGAGCCTCGTCGCCACGCTCGCCGTCTATGCCGCCGCATTGATCCTAGGGGCGCGCTTTGCCGGCACGCTCTGGGTCTGGGTGCCGATGGTGGCGGTGCTGGCTTTCGCGTCGGTCCGACTATACGTGCTGCAGCACGATTGCGGGCACCATTCGCTGTTCGCGACCAGGTGGGTCAACGATGTTGCCGGGCATCTGCTGTCGGTCTTTTCGCTGACGCCCTACCGGGTGATGCAATACAACCACAACCTGCATCACGCCTATCTGGGCAATCTCGATCACCGCGAGTCGACCGAGGTCTATACCATGACGCTGGCCGAATGGCGGGCGGCACCGCCGCTCAGGCGGCTTTGGTACCGGCTCTATCGCAACCCGCTGGTGATGCTGTCACTGGGCGGGATATTCACCTATTTCATCGTCTATCGCTGGCCCCGCAATACCACCAAGGTGGGGGCGGGCGGCGTGATCGCGCACAATATCGCCGTGGCGATCTGGGTGGCGTTGGTGTGGTGGGCGTTCGGTGTGGCCGGGCTCGTCGTTCTGGGACTGAGCGCGGTGCTCGCGGGCGTGATCGGGGTATTCCTGGTCTACCTGCAGCACAATTTCGAGGAAACGTACTGGGACCGCAAGCCCGATCTCGATTTCCGCAAGGCGACGCTCGAGGGGTCCA
>CAZNMK010000546.1:0-1908 GCA_964574045.1 uncultured Roseovarius sp.
CCGATCTGCGCCCTGCAGGCGGCGATGGACGGGTTCGAGGTGGTGCGGCTCGAGGATGCGCTCGATGCCGACATCTTCGTCAGCGCCACCGGCAACCGCGACGTCATCCGGGTCGAGCACATGCGCCAGATGAAGGACATGGCGATCGTCGGCAATATCGGCCATTTCGACAACGAGATCCAGGTCGCGCAGCTCAAGAACCACAAGTGGACCAACGTCAAGGACCAGGTGGACATGATCGAGATGCCCTCGGGCAACCGCATCATCCTGCTATCCGAGGGGCGGCTCTTGAACCTCGGCAACGCCACCGGGCACCCGAGCTTTGTCATGAGCGCGTCCTTCGCCAACCAGGTGCTGGCGCAGATCGAGCTGTGGACCAGCGGCGACACCTACGAAAACCGCGTCTACATCCTGCCCAAGGCGCTGGACGAAAAGGTCGCGCGCCTGCACCTGGAGCGCATCGGCGTCAGCCTGACCGAGCTGACGCCCGAGCAGGCCGATTATATCGGCGTCAGCCCCGAAGGCCCCTACAAGCCCGATCACTACCGCTACTGACCGCCCGCGCGTCCGCCGGCATGGCGCGGGCGGGGCAATAAGCGCTTTCAGCAGGCGGAACTTGGCGCTAAGTTCGGTCCAGCCCCGCCAGGGGCGGACGCTGAAGAACCCGACAAGGGCCGGCCGCGGTGCCGGGACAACAGGGAGACATTTCATGGGACGTCGTGACGATCTGATCGCAACATATGCCAACGACTTGCGCACGAAATGCGGCATGGAGCCGGATATGGATCTGCTGCGCAAGGTGACCATCGGCTGCGGCCCGGCGATCTACGACGCCGACGCCGCCACCGTGGCGGCGGGGCAGGAGCACGAGCTGGAAACCGTCAGGAACAACTTTCTGATCAAGAAGCTGGGCATCGCCGACGGCCCGCACCTGATGGACGCGATCAACCAGGTCATCGACACCTATGGCCGATCGGAACGTAACAAGTACCGCGCCGTTGTCTACTACATGCTGACCAAGCGGTTCGGCCGGGAATCGGTCTACGGCTGAGCCGCGCCGCGTCCGGCAGCGGCCGGATCAGCGCCAGCGCCGGCACACCCCTTTCGCGATCAGCTCCGCCCCGATGTCGCGCCCGTCGGGCGTGGCGCAGGTGCCGACCTCGCGGTCGTAGGAGCGCCGGCCGGTCAGCCGGCAGGTCAGCGGCCCGGCCCGCACCAGCCGCGCCATCGCCTCGGTCGCCCTCTGTCCGGCCGGGGTGCCAAGCTCGGCGCAGTCCAGGTTGGCGATCCGCACCGGCACGCCGCGGACCTCGACGGTGTCGCCGTCGCGCACATGGGTGACCGGGCCGCTGAGGCGCTTGCCGACGAGCGCCGCGCCCTCGTCGCGCGAGACCGGGCGCATCCCGCCCCAGGCACCGCCGCCGCGCAGCGCCTCGGGGCGCTCGACGCGGGCCGAGGCGGTCCGCTGGGGCGTGTGGTAGATGGCGTTGACGTAAGGCACCGCCGCCAGCGCCAGCCCGACCAGCAGCGCCGCGCGGATCGAGGAAAGCACGCGTCCGATAAGGGAATGGCGGCCGGGCCCGGGCAGAAACAGCATGGCGCCGGGCTAGCGGATCACTTCGGCGGAAATATGACCCGGCGCGGGCGGCGTTTGGGCAGATGGTGTGCCTATGGCGCGTTGCATTCAATTGAATTGATCCAGTCCGGCCCGCAAGCGGGCCGGACATGCGCCCGCCCGCCCCACGGCGGGCGCATGCCATCTGGTCGCGGTCGCGTGAATCCGACCCGGTTCGATACGCTTTGTTGCGCCGGGTCGGACAAGGGGGAAGGTGGTGCCGGTGAAGGGACTCGAACCCCCGACCCCATCATTACGAATGACGTGCTCTACCAGCTGAGCTACACCGGCCC
>CAZNMK010000547.1:0-1905 GCA_964574045.1 uncultured Roseovarius sp.
TGGGCGCGGGTGTGGCCGCTCAGCGGGCTCATCCGGGCGATGGGCGCCTATTTCATCCGCCGCCGGGCACGCGACGACCTCTATCGCCGGGTGCTGGCGCGCTATGTCGGGCTCGCGACCGACGGCGGCGTGGCGCAGGCGGTGTTCCCCGAAGGCGGGCTCAGCCTCGATGGCCGGCTCACGCGGCCGCGGCTGGGGATACTGAAATACATCGTCGAGGAACGCTCGGCCGAGGGGCGCGACGTGGTGTTCGTGCCGGTGGCGCTGAACTATGACCGGGTGTTCGAGGACCGGGTGCTGGTCGCCGCCTCTGAGCGCGGCGAACGCCGGTTTCCGGCCCGGATCAGCGTCGTGGCGCGCTTTGTCCTGCTGCAGTTCCGGCTATGGCTGACGCGGCGCTATCGCCGCCACGGCGAGGCGGCGGTCAGCTTTGGTGCGCCGCTGTCGCTGGAGGATTTCACCGCCCGCAACGGCGGCGCCACGGTCGAGGCGCTGGGCGCACGGCTGATGCACGAGATCGGCGCGCAGGTGCCGGTCCTGTCGGTACCGCTGGTGGCGCATCTGCTGGTGCAGGCCGGCGGCCCGGTTTCCGAACAGGCGCTGGTCGACCGCGCGGCCGGGATGCTGGACCGGCTGCCCCCCGGGCACGGCGTTCCGCCGGACGAGGATGGCGCGCGGACGGTGGCGGCCGGGCTCGACATCCTGCGCCGCCGCGGAATGCTGGACGAGACCGCCGCCGGCATCGCACCGGCGCAGCAGGCGCGGGCGCTGGTGGAATACTACGCGAATTCGATCGCGCATCTTCCGGTCGCCGGGGCCGGGTGAGGCGTAACTTTCTGCACCTGCGCGGTTATATAATTACAAAATCCACCCCCGAAGGGATTGCATTGTTGCGCACTGCCCTATATTTCCGGGAGGGCGCGAACGATTCTGCATCGCGGCGAAACCTGACGCAAGGAGGCGGCACATGGCCCTGGACACCGACACCGGCATCGCACCCTACGACGCGCCGGAAAAGGATCTCTACGACATCGGCGAGATGCCGCCGCTTGGCTACGTGCCGAAGAAGATGCACGCCTGGGCGATCCGCCGCGAGCGCCATGGCGAACCAGACAAGTCGTTTCAGTCCGAGGTCGTCGACACCTGGGACATCGACAGCCATGAGGTGCTGGTGCTGGTGATGGCCGCGGGCGTCAACTACAACGGCATCTGGGCCGGGCTCGGCCAGCCGATCAGCCCCTTCGACGTGCACGGGCAGGATTATCACATCGCCGGCTCCGATGCCTCGGGCATCGTCTGGCAGGTCGGCGCCGCGGTCAAGACCTGGAAGGTGGGCGACGAGGTCGTGATCCACTGCAACCAGGACGACGGCGACGACGAGGAATGCAATGGCGGCGACCCGATGCTGTCGCCCACCCAGCGCATCTGGGGCTACGAAACCGGCGACGGCTCGTTCGCGCAGTTCACCAAGGTGCAGGCGCAGCAGCTGATGCCGCGCCCCAGGCACCTGACGTGGGAGGAAAGCGCCTGCTACACGCTGACGCTCGCCACGGCCTACCGGATGCTCTTCGGCCATCACCCGCACGAGCTCAAGCCCGGGCAGAACGTGCTCGTGTGGGGCGCCTCGGGGGGGCTGGGGTCATACGCGATCCAGCTCGCCAACACCGCCGGCGCCAACGCCATCGGCATCATCTCGGACGAGGACAAGCGCGATTTCGTCATGGCGATGGGCGCCAAGGGCGTCATCAACCGCAAGGAGTTCGACTGCTGGGGACAGCTGCCGAAGGTGGGCAGCGCCGAATACGCCGCCTGGCTAAAGGAGGCGCGCAAGTTCGGCAAGGCGATCTGGGACATCACCGGCAAGGGCGTCAATGTCGACATGGTGTTCGAACACCCCGGCGAGGC
>CAZNMK010000548.1:0-1889 GCA_964574045.1 uncultured Roseovarius sp.
CGGCCATCCAGCCGATAGCGGAACTCACCGGCGCGGCGGTGCAGGTCCGCCTCGATTTCATTCTGCAACTCGCGGATGCACCGCAGCAGGTTTTCGGTGGGCGTGGTCATGGGCTTGCCTCCGCTTGTTGCACGCGCGACGCCGGCGGGGCCGGACGCCGCGGCTCGGCAGCAAGCCTAGCGGCGGTAGCGGCGCGCGCAAGGTCCGCGCGCCGTAGTGTCAGCCGAAAGAAGCCCTCAGTCCACCGAGACCAGCTCGATGGCAAAGGTCAGGTTGTGGCCCGCCAGCGGGTGGTTGGCGTCGAGGACAACCTGTTCTTCGGTCACTTCGGCCACGGTCACCGCCATCGCCTGGCCCTGCGGCGTCTGCACCTGCAGCCGGGTGCCGATGTCCAGCGGGATGTCGGCGGGGATGTCGGCGCGCGGCACCGCCTGCCGGGCACCCGGATCGGGGTGGCCATAGGCCTCGTCGGCGGGGACCTCGACGGTTTTCTTGTCGCCCACCTCCATGCCGGGCAGCGCGGCATCGAGGCCGGGAATGATCTGGCCCGATCCGACGGTGAATTCCAGCGGCTCGCGGCCCTCGCTGGTGTCGAAGGTGGAGCCGTCCGACAGCGTGCCGGTATAGTGGATGCGGACGGTATCGCCCGTCTTGGCCTGGGTCATGAAGGTTCCGATCTGTTTGGGGGTGGGTTTGCAAGGCCGCGCGTGGCGCGGGTGCTTGGGCGCATGCGCCAAAGGCTAGCAAGCGTGCCGCGGGAATGCAAACCGCCTGGCACCGGATCGACGCCAGGGCAGGGCCCAGATCGGCCCTGGGGGCTTTTCCGCGGCGCCGAGCCGTGCCACTCTTGGCCGCGAGGGGAAACGCCATGACCATCACCACCTGCATCTTCGACGCCTATGGCACGCTTTTCGACGTCAGCGCCGCCGCCCGGCGCGCCGCCCAAGAACCCGGGCGCGAGGATTTTGCCCGCCACTGGCCGGCTATCGCCGCGCAGTGGCGGCTCAAGCAGTTGCAATACAGCTGGCTGCGCACGGTCATGGACCGGCACGCCGATTTCTGGACGCTGACCGAGGACGCGCTGGACTGGGCGCTCGAGGCCGAGGGGCTGGACGGCGATGCCGAATTGCGCGAACGGCTCTTGCAGCTCTACCGCGAACTCGACGCCTACGCGGAGGTGCCGGGGATGCTGAAAATCCTCAAGGAGCACGGCAAGACCGCCGCCATCCTCTCGAACGGCTCGCCCGCGATGCTGGCCTCGGCGGTGGCGTCGGCGGGGATCGGCGAGCATCTCGACGACGTGCTCTCGGTCGAAAGCGTGGGCGTCTTCAAGCCGGCGCGCGCGGTCTATGACATGGTCGGCGCGCGCTTTGGCTGCGCCCCGTCCGAGGTGTTGTTCGTGTCCTCCAACGGCTGGGACGCCGCCGCCGCGGCCGGCTTTGGCTTCAACACCGCCTGGGTCAACCGCGCGGGAGAACCGATGGACCGCCTGCCGGCGCGGCCGGCGACGGTGCTGGACGACCTGTCCGGCATTCCGGGTATCGCCGCCTGATGCCGCGTTTCACCACCTCCGACGGGCTGTCGCTGTTTTACCGGGACGAGGGCACCGGCCCGGCCGTGCTGTGCCTTGCCGGGCTCACGCGCAACAGCGCCGATTTCACCTGGCTTGCGCCGCACCTGGCGGATACCCGTCTGATCAGGCTCGACTATCGCGGGCGCGGGCAATCGGATCACGCCCCCGACCCGAAAACCTATTCGATCCCGCGCGAGAGCCGGGACGCGATAGAACTGCTCGATCGTCTGGGACTGGAACGGGCGACGATCGTCGGCACCTCGCGCGGCGGGCTCATCGCCATGATGCTGGCGGCCACGCATCGCGACCGGCTGGC
>CAZNMK010000549.1:0-1883 GCA_964574045.1 uncultured Roseovarius sp.
ACCGCCTCGGCGTTGAAGCTGATGCGCGTCGCGCGCAGCCCCGCCACCGTCTGAAAATTGCCCGAGCCGGTCAGGTCGATCTTGACCAGCAGGTCCTTGCCGTTCTGCACTGCCATGTCTTTTTCTCCGAAAACAAAAGGTCAGGATGTCTCTTCCACCCGCGCGCGAAAACGCAGGTCGATGCGGCGCAGCCCGCCACCCTCGTGCCGGGCACGCGCCCGGTCGAAATGCAGCGCCACCAGCCGCCCGCGCGCCAGGTTCAGCGGCGCCCCCGCCAGCGCGTCGCTGACCGCGCCCGCGGCGTCCTTGGCGGCCAGGAACCCCGATGCCCCGCTCACCACCGAAACGGTGAACCCGTGCCAGGCGCCGCGCCCCGAACCGTCGCCCCTCGCGCGCACCTCCTCGGGACCGAGCGCGACATAGATCGGCGGCAGGGGCCCCGGCGGCGGGGCATCGAAAATCGCCGGGCCAACCAGCGCGCCGAGCGCCGTATCCTGGCGCAACCGCTCATAGACCGCGCGTTGCAGCGCCGCCGCGATGCCATAACTCATGACGCCACCTCCTCGGTCGCGAAACAGGTCAGATAACGCCCCTGCGGATCGGTCTCGGCCACCGCCTCGATGGCAAAGACCCGGGTGCCGGCGCGCAGCCGCTGCCCGGGAACCGGGCGCGAGGGCGCGCCATGCGGCGCGGCGCGCACCACGATGCGATAGTCCGTCGCCGACAGATCCACCGCCCCGCCCGCGCGCTCGCGCCCGGTGCGGGCGCGAATAGCGGCCCAGAGCTTGCCAACCTCGGCCCAGCTCTCGGCAAAGCCGCCGGCACCGTCGGACACCCGCACCGGCTCTTCCAGCACCAGCCGGCGGTTCAATCGCACCGGCGCGCTCACGACGCCGATCCCATGTAGACCCGCACGCCGCGATAGCGTTCGATCAGGCTGGTCACGCCGAAGGGCATGCAGCCCTGGCCCAGCGCCGTTTCGTGGCGGTACTCATGGTAGTGCGCCGCCAGCATCAGCACCGCCTGGCCGAGGTCGGCGGGCAGCCCGCCCCAGTCCGCGCCCATCCCCGCGGTGAACGAAATCACCGCCGCGCCGCCGGTGGGAATCGCGGGCAACAACGCACCGGCCGGGCGCAGCACCGGGTGGTGGGTGTTTTCCTCCAGCCGGTAGCGCGCGGGATCGACCGGCGCCTCGCCGCCGTCGCGGTCGCGCAGCACCACGCCTGTCACCGCCGTCACCGGCGCCACCGGCAGCACCTGTCCCTCGCGGCTGCGCCAGCGCCACAGCGTCCAGGCAAAATCGCGCGCGATCAGCGCCTTGCCGGTGCGCGCCTCGATGGCCGACAGGGCCGCGCGCAAGAACCCCTCGAGCACCGCGTCCTGCACGTCGCCATCCGCGAACCCGGTGCCGAGCCGCAGATGCGCCTTGAACTCGTCCAGCGGCAGCGCGGCCTGCGGGATGGCTGTTTCTTCGTTCAAAATCATCCGCTTACTCCAATCCCGATCGGGCTCGTCGCACAGTGCCCGGGCGAGGCATCTCCCGCCCGGGCAGCGCGGCGATTACGCGACGGCGAATTTCAGCAGTTTGATCGCGGCGAAATCGCTCACGTCGCCGCCCACGCGCTTGGTTGCGTAGAACAGCACATGCGGCTTGGCGCTGAACGGGTCGCGCAGCACCCGCAAGTCGGGCCGCTCGGCGATGGTGTAGCCGGCCGCGAAATCGCCGAACGCGACCGCCATCGCGTCGCTGGCGATGTCGGGCATGTCCTCGGCGATCAGCACGCGGTAGCCCAAGAGGCGCGCGGGCTCCCCGGCGGCCAGGCCATCCGACCACAGGAACCGGCCATCGGCATCCTTGAGCTTGCGCACCACGCCCGCGGTTT
>CAZNMK010000550.1:0-1867 GCA_964574045.1 uncultured Roseovarius sp.
GGTGCTGGCGGTGCTGGCGGGCTGGGCGGTGCTCACCCTCGTGGTCGCGGCGCTGTTCAAGATCGCGGCTTTCGCGGCGCGGCTGGCGGCGGGGCCGCAGGTGCCCGTGGCCGCGGGACCGGCCGGCGATGCGCCGCTGCCGCGCGTCTCGGTCCTGGTGCCGCTCTTTCGCGAGACCGAGGTCGTGCACGCGCTGGTCGCGCGGCTGGGCCGCCTCACATACCCCAAATGCCTGCTCGAGGTGATCCTCGTGCTCGAGGAAACCGACACGCAGACCCGCGACGCGCTGGCCGGCATCGACCTGCCGTCCTGGATACGCCCGGTGGTCGTGCCCGACGGCGCGCCGCGGACCAAGCCGCGGGCGATGAACTATGCGCTCGATTTCTGCGAGGGCGACATCATCGGCGTCTACGACGCCGAGGACGCCCCCGACCCCGACCAGATCGCGCAGATCGCGCGCCGCTTTCAGACCGCGCCGCCGGATGTCGTGTGCCTGCAGGGCATTCTCGACTACTACAACCCGCGCCAGAACTGGCTGGCGCGGTGTTTCACCATCGAATACGCGGCCTGGTTCCGGCTGATCCTGCCGGGGCTGGCGCGGTTGGGTTTCGCCATCCCGCTGGGGTGAACGACGCTCTTCTTCCGCCGCGTTGCGCTCGAGCGCCTGGGCGGGTGGGACGCCCACAACGTCACCGAGGACGCCGACCTGGGTTTTCGCCTCGCCCGGCACGGGATGCGCACCGAGATGGTGGCGACGGTGACGCGGGAGGAGGCCAACTGCCTGCCCTGGCCCTGGATCAGGCAGCGTTCGCGCTGGCTCAAGGGCTACATGACCACCTACCTGGTGCATATGCGCCGGCCTCGCCTGCTGCGCCGGCAGCTGGGAACCCGGGCGTTCCTGGGCTTTCAGGCGCACTTCGTTGCCACGGTGTCGCAGGTGCTGCTGGCGCCGCTCCTGTGGTCGTTCTGGCTGGTGCTCTTGGGGCTGCCGCACCCGCTGGACCCCTATCTGCCGCATGGCGCGATGGTGGGCCTCGGCGGGCTGTTCCTGGCGGTGGAGGCGATCAACCTGACGATCCATGCCACGGCGGCCGGCGGCGCGGGACACCGCCACCTGCTGCCCTGGGTGCCCAGCATGCATCTCTACATGCCGCTGGCGGCGGTGGCGGCCTACAAGGCGCTCTATGAACTGGTGCTGAAACCGTTCTTCTGGGACAAGACCCGGCATGGCCTGTCGTCGCGGGCGGTACTCCCGGCGGCGGATCGGCCGGCCACCGGCCTGCCGCCCGCCGCCATGACGGCCCCGGCGGAGGAACCGATCCTGCGCCGCCCGCCCGAACCGCGCCTAAGGCGGGCTGTCGATCTCGCCTGAATCGAGCTTGAGCCGGGTCACGAAGGCCTTGGAAATATGCTCGCGCAGCGCCCGGCCGGCGGCATCGGCGTCGCGGGCCTCGATCGCGTCGACGATGGCGTCGTGTTCGCGCAGCGCGTCCTCGCCGCGCCCCTCCGCCGCCAGCGAGGTGGTGGCCAGCAGCGCCATCGAGCGGTGCACCAGGCCTAGCTGCTGAACCAGGAACCGGTTGTGCGATGCCAGGTGGATCTGCTTGTGAAATCGCCGGTTGGCGCGCGCCAGCGCCTGCGGATCGCCGATCAGCTTGCGGTCGTGCTCGACCATGTCGCGCAGCACGCGCACCTCTTCGGCGGTGGCGTGGCGCGCGGCCAGGCCCGCCGCCAGCGCTTCGAGCTCGGCGCGCACGACGTAAAGCTCGGCCAGTTCGTTGTGATCGAGCGAGGCCACGATCAGGCTGCGCCCGTCGCGCGCCAGCAGCGATTGCGTCTCGAGCCGCTGCAGCGCCTCGCGGATGGG
>CAZNMK010000551.1:0-1843 GCA_964574045.1 uncultured Roseovarius sp.
TCACGAGCGTGACCGCGGCGCCGCGCAGAGCCGGGAAACGCGCGTCCAGTTTCTCGCAGGGGGAGACGCTCACACGGAGACCGAGTTCCTGGGTCTTGGCATCTTGCACGGCCTCGTCAAAGCTCGACGGATCCGCCAAGTCATACCCGACTATAGCCGCAGCCACGCAAAAGGCGATGCTGAAGCGGGCCTCAAAAGGTGTCGAAGGCTCGGTTATGCCAGCCGCGGCAATCGCTTCGGAATAGGTCCGGATGTCGATGCGCGCGACATCGGCCGCGTCGATCCGGTGATCCGCGCAAAGCCCGAGAGCGACGTCAACGGCGGCAAAGGTATGCCCACAGGAGGCAAAACGTTTCAGCGTCGGGCGCAGGATCGACCAGTCGTCGAAAAGATCGGCCATGACCTGCGCGGTGTCGGCTCCGCCGGCCATTGCAGCCGCCAAGCCGGTTGGTCCTGATATCATTGCATCGGCACTGGTTACACCAGCCCGTGCGAGGCACGCAGCCGTGGTTCCGGCTTCGGCAGCCCGGCCGGCATGGAGCGGTTTCGTCATGCCGTCAGAGGCGAACGCCTGCTTCAGGCCCGCCGCCATCGTCGCGGCGTTGCCGATCGCCCAACCCGTCTTTCTTGCGTCAAGGCCGATCGCGACTGACGCGGCCACCGCCGCGCCGAGCGCGCCCACCGTCCCCGTAGTGTGCCAGAACCGGTAGTGCTGCGGATTGATCGCGGATCCGAGCCTGTTCGACACTTCGTAGCCTGCGATGACCGCGCGGAGGAACCTCTCGCCCGACGCACCCGCAATCTGAGACCCTGCCAGCGCGGCGGGTATAACGCAGACCCCGGGATGGTAGAGCGCGGGCGCGAATATGTCGTCGAGTTCCAGAACGTGCGATATCGCCCCATTGATGAGCGCGGCGGTGCGGGCAGAAGCGGATGGCGACCCCGGCAGAAGGACGGAAGCATGCCCTCCTTCGGGGGCCTCTTCCGCAAGAAACAGCATCATCGAGCGGGCAAGACCGGACTCCGCCGCGCCAACCGCGCAGCCGACCCAATCGAGAACTGCCGAGACTGCGGCATCGAGAACGCTGTCGTTGAGGGGCTCTGTCGAGAACCTGACGGCGGCCGAGGCGATCAACTTCTCCGTCGTGCCGGCAGGCGCCTTGTCATCTCTCATTCCGCGGCCCGAAAGGTTTTTTGCGGCTTTTGGCTGAAGCGTGTATTGAACACGCCTTCGGCAATTCTGTTCAGCATCATCTCGATTGATCCGCCCGCGATCATCCAGCCGCGGGTGCGCCGCATACAGTATTGCACAAGCGATCCCTCGGAAAAACCGGTTGCGCCCATTGCCTGCATCGCCTGGTCGGCCGCCGCGTATCCGGCTCTGTTGCAAGCAAGCTTGGCCATGGCCGTCCTATGTGGATCAGGCAACCCGCTCTTGAGTTCGATAGCGGCGCGGTAGAGGAGGAGCCGCGCGGCCTCGAGCTGCGTCGCGATTTCAGCGAACTGCCACTGAAGCCCTTGGAATTCCATCAATGGGCGCCCGAATTGGCGCCGCTCCATCACGTGGTCGCGTGCGAGGTTGAATGCGTGTGTGCCAAGCGCTAGTGCCCGCGTTGCGTTGCCGATCCGCTCGACGTTGAAGCCCGAGATCTGTTTCTTGAAGCCGCCAGCAGGCAAGAGCACATTCTCGGGCGGCACATAGATGTCGTCGAAGAAGAGCTGCTGCCAGGACTCGCCGTTCATGAATCTCGATAGCGCACCCTGGGTGAAGCCCTCGGCCCCTCGCTCGATCAAGACCGATCCGATGCCGTCCGTTCCCGGCCCGAAGCGCACGTAGACGAGG
>CAZNMK010000552.1:0-1838 GCA_964574045.1 uncultured Roseovarius sp.
CGATCAGCCGCGGCGCGCGGGCGGCGGCACGGCCGACCGCGTGGATGAGCGGCAGGTTGCGCGCGATCAGGTCGTCGCCCCGGATCGCCTCGATCCTGGCGCCGTGCTCGCGGGCCAGCCCGGTGCAGGCGGCCTCCAGCTCTGTTGGCCCCATCTCGTTCGCCGGCGTATTGATGAGGTCGCGGGTCAGGAACTCGCCGGCGGCGATGGCGCAAAGCCGCGCGGCATCGACGCCTTCGGGCGCGACCAGCCGGGCGCGCGCGGGTTTCTGTTCGCGGTAGCGGTCGAAGGCGTAGCCTGCCAGCAGCCAGCCCAGCGCCTCTTGCTCGGCGCATTCCGGCGGCAGCCCTTCGAGGCGATAGACGCCCTCGGGCAGCGCGGCGGCGGCGGCGGCCAGGTGAAAGCGGCCGCGCGCGCGCGCCTGAGGCGTGCCGTAGCCCACCAGCGCCAGTGCCAGCTGCCCGTTCTCGTCCGGCACGGTCAGGCTACGGCCGAGCCCGGCGTTGAAACCGTTGGCGCGCAGCCACGCCGCGATGCGGCCCGGCCGGGCCTCGGCCCAGGCCGCGAGCGCATCCTCGGCAATGACGTGAAGCGGGACGGCGGCGCTGTCGGAGGGGGCGAATTCCGGGGTCATGCGGGCCTCTGCTGTCGGGCGGGTCGTGCCGCCGCCCAGCCTAGCCGCCCGCGCGCCGCCTGCAAGCCCCTCTAGCCGGCCGGCAGCTCCCATATCCGGGCCAGCGACACCTCGCCGACGCGCTGGAGCCGCGCCAGCACCGCCGCCAGCGCCACCGGATCGCCGCCCTCGCTGCAGGCGCCGGCATCGCGCGCCACCCGCGCCAGCGCCGGCATCCCCAACTGTTCGGCGATGGCGCCCAGGCTGCGGGCGCATTTGCGCATCTCGCCCATCTCGCCCCGCCGGGACAGACCGTCGAGCTGCCCCAGCCGCGCGGAGAGCTCCTGCAGCGCGCGGCTGACCACGTCCTCGGCCGCGCGGTGGCCCAGCCGGGTGAAGAGTTCCTCCAGCCGGTCGGGGTCGAGCCGCACCGATTCCGTCTGACCGAGACGTGTAACCTGTCCCAAAACCGCACCCCTTGGCCCGATGCCCCCCGGCATGGCCGCCATACTGGCGCCGCCCGGTTCTCAAATGGTTTCCGCGGCGGTCAATTCTCGCTCGAATTCTCGGCGAATTCGGATTATCACGACGCACCGACATGAACGCGAGAAGAGGAAAATCATGAACGAGGCACGCCCCCTGCCCGGCTATCTGATCGAGCGCTATCGCGGCTGGAAGGCCACCAAGTACAAGCAAAACGAATCCTGGTACCGCCACCTGGCGCAGCAGGGACAGCATCCGCGCGCGATGGTGATCAGCTGCTGCGACAGCCGCGTACACGTCACATCGGTCTTCGGCGCCGACCAGGGCGAGTTCTTCCTGCATCGCAACATCGCCAACCTGGTGCCGCCGCATGAGGCGGACGGCGAGCATCACGGCACCTCGGCGGCGGTGGAATACGCGGTGACCGCGCTCAAGGTGCCGCATCTGATCGTGATCGGCCATTCCGACTGCGGCGGGGTCGCCGGCTGCGAGGCGATGTGTTCGGGCGATGCCCCCGAGCTGGAGGAAAGGACCAGCTTCGTCGGCCGCTGGATGGATATCCTGCGCCCGGGCTACGAGCGGGTGAAGGACCTGCCGCCCGGCGAGCAGGTCCGCGCGCTCGAGGAACAGGCGGTGGTCCTGTCGCTCGAGAACCTGATGACCTTCCCCTTCGTCCGCGAGGCCATCGAGGCCGAGCAGATGACCCTGCGCGGGCTGCTGCACGACATCGGCAGCGGCGACC
>CAZNMK010000553.1:0-1835 GCA_964574045.1 uncultured Roseovarius sp.
CGGGGCGGGGCCGGGCGCGAACCGGATCGCAAGCGATCCGGTTGCGGTCAGTCGATGTTGCGGACTTTGGATTCGGCTGACTAGCCGTAATGCGCCACCGGCGTGCCGGCGATGGCGGCCATGTTCAGCAGGCCGCGCGCGGTGATCCCCGGGGTGACGACATGGGCGCGGTTGCCCATCCCCATCAGGATCGGCCCGACCTCGAGCCCGCCGGCCTTTTGCTTGAGGATGTTGCGCACCCCCGAGGCGGCGTCGGCATTGGCGAAGACCAGCACGTTCGCCGCCCCCTCCAGCCGGTTGTCGGGCAGAAGGCGCGCGCGCATCTCGGGGTCGAGCGCGGCATCGACGTTCATCTCGCCCTCATAGGCGAAATCGCGCGGTTCCGCGTCCAGCAGCGCGATCGCCGCGCGCGCGCGCTTGCCCGAATCGCTGCCCTGGTTTCCGAATTGCGACTGCGAACAAATTGCGATCCTGGGCGCGATGCCGAATCGGCGCACATGCCGCGCCGCGCCGATGGCGATGCCGGCCAGCGCCTCGGGGGTGGGGTGGACGTGGACATGGGTGTCGGCGACAAAGAGCGGGCCGTCCTCGAGGATGATCAGCGACAGCGCCCCGTGCGGGTAGAGCGTGTCGCCGCCCAGCACCTGCGTGACATAGTTCAGGTGCCAGCGGAATTCGCCGAAGGTGCCGCAGATAAGGCTGTCGGCCTCCTCGCGGTGCACCATCACCGCTCCGATGGCGGTGGTGTTGGTGCGCATGATCGCGCGCGCCAGGTCGGGGCTGACGCCGCGGCGCTTCATGATGTCGTGGTAGGTGCCCCAGTAATCGCGGTAGCGCGGGTCGTTTTCCGGGTTGACGATGTTGAAGTCGCGTTCGGGCCGGATCTGCAGGCCCAGCCTTTCGCAGCGGCTGGCGATGACCTCGGGCCGGCCGATCAGGATCGGCGTTTCGGTGGTCTCTTCGAGTATGGCCTGGGCGGCGCGCAGCACGCGCTCGTCCTCGCCCTCGGCAAACACGATCCGGCGCGAGGCGGTGGCGGCGGCCTCGAAGACCGGGCGCATCAGCAGGGCGGATCGGTAGACGCTGGCGTCGAGCCGCTGCTTGTAGGCGGCGAGGTCGTCGATCGGACGGGTGGCGACGCCGGTTTCCATCGCCGCCCGCGCCACCGCGGTCGAGACGATGCCCGAAAGCCGCGGATCGAACGGCTTGGGGATCAGGTAGTCAGGCCCGAAGGTCAGCTGCTCGCCCTTGTAGATCGTCGCCGCCTCGGCCGAGGTGGTGGCGCGCGCGAGTTCCGCGATGCCCTCGACGCAGGCGATCTGCATGGCGTCGTTGATCTCGGTCGCGCCGACGTCGAGCGCGCCGCGAAAGATGAACGGAAAGCAGAGCACGTTGTTGACCTGGTTGGGAAAATCGCTGCGCCCGGTGGCGATGATCGCGTCCGGCGCGGCGGCGCGCGCGGCGTCGGGCATGATCTCGGGGGTGGGGTTGGCGAGGGCGAACACGATCGGACGGCTGGCCATCCGCGCCACCTGTTCGGGCTGCAGTACATCGGGCCCCGAGAGCCCCAGGAAAAGGTCGGCACCCTCTATCGCCTGATCGAGCGTGCGCAGATCGGTCTTTTGGGCAAAGGCCGCCTTTTGCGGCGTCATGTCGACCTCGCGCCCCTCGTGGACCAGCCCGTGAATGTCGCACAGCCAGATGTTCTCGCGCCGCGCCCCCAGTTTCAGCAGCAGGTTGAGGCAGGCGATTCCCGCCGCGCCGCCCCCGGTCGAGACGATCTTGATCTCGCCGAACGACTTGCCGGCGACATGCAATGCGTTGCGTGCGGCGGC
>CAZNMK010000554.1:0-1832 GCA_964574045.1 uncultured Roseovarius sp.
CCGTGGCGCGGGCCGGGCCGGTTGGTGGTGCCCGAATCCCACGGCACCCCGACAAGACCGATCCCCACATCGCCGAAACGCGCGTGATCGGGCGGCACATGCGGCAGGCGCATGAAGGTCGGCACGCCGGCGAAGCGCGGCAGGTCGAAACCCGAAACCGGGCGAAAGAACGGGTCGGTCATTTGTCTCCTTTCAGTCGCTTGTGGTGGGTGACGCGGCCGTCGCCCTGGGCCTCGATCCGGGCCAGGGCCGCGCAGAGCGGCTCGTACGCCACCGCCATGTCTCTTGCATTGGCATGGATCAGCGTATCGGCGTCCGAGACCCAGGCCACATGCCCGCGCCAGAAGAGCAGATCGCCCCGCCTGGGCGGCGTGCCCTCGGGCAGCGCACGGCCGAGCCCGGCCGCCTGTTCGTCGCTGTCGCCCGGGCAGGCGATGGCACAGGCAAGACAGGCGATCTGCACGAGCCCCGAACAGTCGATGCCGAAGGCACTGTTGCCGCCCCACAGATAGGGCGTGCCGATCAGGCGCTCGGCCACCGCCACCGGGTCGGGCGCCGGCTGGCCGACGGGACTCAGATGCCCGGCCGGAACGAACCCCTGCGCCGTTTCGGCAAAGGCGGCGGAGACGGCGGAGACGGTCAGCAGGCTGCCCAGGCTGAGCGACGCGCGCTCGCGCGACTTGAGGTCGGGTTCGGGATAGAGATGCGTGGCCCGCGCGCTGACGCGATGGGTGGGTTCGGGCAGATCGGCCAGGCTGTCGCACCGCATCCAGCCGGGATAGCCGTCGCGCAGCGCCAGGGCACGCACCCAGCCGCCGCGTTCGTCCTGCACGCGTACCGCCTCGCCCAGCAGGAGCTGGCGGTCGCGCGCGCCGCCTGGATCGCGCAGCAGGTCCGCGACCGGGACCGCGACCCGGAGCGCGCGCGCGGTCATGTCCGGCGCCGGGGGGCGCTGCCCCTCCTGGCCTGTGGCCAGTTCACGCCGGAGTATTCGGGGCAGGATGAAGGCATGGCGGCGCTCACTTGCCGGATGTCCCGGGCAGTATCCCGGGCAACGCATCGAGCAGCGCACGCGCGCCCATCCCGGCGCCGCCCTTGGGGCGCGCGGGCGCGTCCTTGGGCGACCAGCCGTAGACGTCGAAATGAACGTACCGCCCGCTGCCGGCAAAGCGGCGCAGGAAGAGCGCGGCGGTGATGGCGCCGGCAAAACCGCCCTTGGGGGCGTTGTCGAGATCGGCGATGCCGGGCTCGATCATCGCCTCGTAAGGCGTGTGAAACGGCAGCCGCCAGACCGGGTCGGCGACCCGCGCCCCGGCGGCATCCAGGGCGGCCGAAAGCGTGGCGTCATCGGTGAAATAGGGGGCGATGTCGGGACCCACCGCCACCCGTGCCGCGCCGGTGAGCGTGGCCATCGAAACCATGAGATCGGGCGTCTCCTCGGCCGCCAGCGC
Source organism: uncultured Roseovarius sp. (assembly GCA_964574045.1). GTDB lineage: Bacteria > Pseudomonadota > Alphaproteobacteria > Rhodobacterales > Rhodobacteraceae > Roseovarius. Next base: position 1,452 of record CAZNMK010000554.1, read on the forward strand.
CAGCGCGTCGGCCAGCACCAGCCGCCCCTCGGCGTCGGTGTTGTTGACCTCGACGGTGAGCCCGCTTCGCGCGCGCAGGATGTCGCCGGGGCGGAAGGCCGCGCCCGAGACCGCGTTCTCCACCGCCGGCACCAGCACCCTGAGCCGCAGCTTCGGCCCCAGCGCCATGATCATGTGCGCCAGCCCCAGCACCGTGGCGGCGCCGCCCATGTCCTTTTTCATCAGCCCCATGCTGTCGCCGGGCTTGAGGTTCAGCCCGCCGGTGTCGAAGCAGACCCCCTTGCCAATGAGCGTCAGCGCCGGGCCGGCATCGCCCCAGCGCATGTCGATCAGCCGCGGCGCGCGGGCGGCGGCACGGCCGACCGCGTGGATGAGCGGCAG
>CAZNMK010000555.1:0-1827 GCA_964574045.1 uncultured Roseovarius sp.
GCCTCGGCGGTGCGGATGATCGCCTCGACGCGCGGCATGTAGCGTGAATATTCCTGATAGGTGTCGATCAGGACGATGTTGTTGTTCACCACGATCCCGGCCAGCGCCACGATGCCGGTGCCGGTCATGATGATCGAAAAGGGCTGGTTCATGGTCAGCATCCCGATCATCACCCCGGTGGTGCTGAGCACCACCGCCATCAGCACCAGCACGGCGTTGTAGACGCTGTTGAACTGCGCCAGCAGGATGATGAACATCAGCCCCAGCGCGCCGGCAAAGGCCTGCTGCAGAAAGGCGGCGGATTCTTCCTGGTCCTCCTGGTCGCCGGTCCATTCATAGCCGATGCCGGCGGGCAGAACGCCGCTTTCCAGCCATTCGGTCAGCGTCTCTATGCGTTCGTTGGCGGTGATCGGCACCGTCTTGGTGCCGCCCGAGGTGTCGGTTACCGTCTTGCTCAGCCCGGCGGTGACGGCTGCCTTGACGTCGAAGAACCGGGTCTGGTTGATGCGGTCGATCTGCGCCAGTTTCTCGACCGGGGTGCGGGTGACGAAATTCGACAGCGGCACCAGCCCGTCCTCGGTGCGCACCCTGAGCGTGTCGAGGGTCGACAGCACGCGGTCCTCTTCGGGCAGGCGCACGCGGATCTCGATCTCCTCGTCGGAGCTGGGCACCAGCATGGTATCCAGAAACAGCCCCCGCGTGACCAGCTGCACCATCGCGCCGACGGTGGCCACGTCGGCGCCGTAGCGGCCGGCCTTTTCCACGTCGACGTCGATCTGCCAGTCGATGCCGGGCAGGGGCAGGGTGTCCTCGATCAGATCGAGCCCGCGGGTCTGCCCGAACTTGTCGCGCACCTTTTCGGTGAAGGCGACGAGCTGGTCCCAGTCGTCGCCCTTGAGGCGCAGATGCACCGGCTTGGCCGAGGCCGGCCCGCGTTCGAGCGCGAGGATCTCGATCCTGATGCCGGGTATCCGCGACAGCGCGGCGGTCAGCTCGTCGATGGTGCGGTCGCCGTCGGCCTCGGGCGCGACGACCTTGTGCGTCACCTCGGTGCCGATCAGGGGCAGGGTGAACCAGGTTTCGGTGACCTTGGGGCGGTCTTCCCACTTGACCAGCTCGACCTGTACCTGGCCGATGGTGTCGCGCGGCGGCTGGGCGCCGCCGGTGTTGTTGTTCAGCCCGCTCTCGCCGGCGAAGGCAAAGGCGTTCTTGACGTTGGGGTGGGCGCGCACGATCTCCTCGACCTCGTGCACCAGCGCATCCTTTTGCCCGATCGACAGGTTGCCGCGGGCGCGGACATAGACGATGGCGTTTTCGGGTTCGGATTCGACAAAGAACTCGGTGCCGCGGTTGTTGTTCATGTAGAAGATCAGCACCGTACCGACGAAGACGAAGATCGCGCCGAAGGTCAGCAGCGGCGCCACCGGGTTGCCGGCAATGAGCCGGATCAGCCGGCCGAAGAGGGTGCGGCGATGGCCCGCGCGCAGCCGGCGCGGGCGCTGCGGCCAGAGCCGCCCGCGCAGCCAGCGCAGCCCGTAGCGCACCCGCCGCGGCAGCGCCATCAGCCCCAGCAGCACGGCCACCACGCCGGCCACCCCGGCGGCGGCCAGCGCCACCACGGCCAGCGCCAGCACGAAAGCCGCCGCCAGCGTCGGCATGACCGAACCGATCAGGTTCGCGCCCTCCATCGCGGCGAAACGGGCGTTGATCGCCGCCAGCAGCGGCGGCGCGCCGGCGGCGGCGACCATCACCGCGCCCGCCGCCAGCGGAAAGAGGACCAGGTGCCACAGCCAGAACCCGTGGGCGATCCGGCGGATGCGGATGTCG
>CAZNMK010000556.1:0-1818 GCA_964574045.1 uncultured Roseovarius sp.
AGCACGCAATAGCGCCCGGCGAGGCTGAGATAGGTGGTCAGCGCCGCGCCCTTGTTGCCGCGTTCCTCCTTGACCACTTGCACCAGCATGATCTGGCGGACCTTGACCACCTCCTGGATCTTGTACTTGCGCGGCCTCGGCTTGCGCGGCGGGCGGATGTCCTCGCTGTCGTCGTCGTCGGCGACCGATTCGATGCTGTCGTCGCGCGCGGCGGCATCGGCGCGGGGCGCGCCATCGTCGCCGTTGCCGGCACCCTCGCCCTCGTCGGCCTGCGTGTCGTCCGCAACGGCAGCGTCGTCGCCATCCGTGCCGGCGGCGGTTTCGTCGTCCAGGGGCTCGGCGGGCTCTTCGACCGGGGTCTCGGCCACGCGCTCCATCGGCGATACCGCCTCGTCGTCCGCGGCGCCGTCGCCCTCGGGGTCGATGGTTTCCATCCCGGCGATATCGTCGGAGGCGGCCACCGCATCCCTGGAGGCGGTCTTTTCCGCCCTCGAGCGGCCTTTGCGCGAGCGGCCGCGCGAGCCGGATCTGGGGCCATCCTCGCCGTTTCCGTCCGCCTCCTGCGCTTCGGCATAGGCGCGCTCTTCCTCCAGCAGCGCCTCGCGGTCGGCGACCGGAATCTGGTAGTAGTCGGGATGTATTTCGGAAAAGGCGAGAAAACCGTGCCGGTTGCCGCCGTAGTCGACGAATGCCGCCTGCAGAGACGGTTCGACCCGCGTTACCTTGGCGAGATAGATGTTGCCGGCGAGTTGCCGCTTGTTTTCCGATTCAAAGTCGAACTCCTCGACCTTGTTTCCGTCGACCACCACGACGCGGGTCTCTTCCGCGTGGGTGGCCTCGATAAGCAATTTCTTGGCCATGAAATGTCACTCGGCCGCGAACGGTCCACCTGCCCCGGCGGGGCGGCGGAGGTTGGCGGCATCTGTCTGGGGGCAATGCCGCGCGGGCGAAGCAGGAAAAGGGGACCGACACGGACCGAAGGGCCGGTGCCGATTGCCTCACCTGGTTGCGCGCGCTGCATCGCGGTTCTTGCTCTCCGGCCCCGTGCGGGACCAATTCGGAACCGGCAACGCCCGCCTGATGCGGTGTGCCGGCACATGGGCGGCCCGCAGTTCGCGGGCCCGATCGGTCTGTCCAGAGATGCGGAGATGTCGTTCCGCCGGCTTCTGATACAGAAAAACTCTTGTCCGCCGGCAATGATGACCTGGCGGTGCGGGTCACACTAAAGCCTTCACGGGGAGAAAGACAATCGGAAAATGATCTTTTGGCCCGCTCAGATATAGTCCGACCGCTGCAGCCCGTACTTGGCCATCTTCTCGTTCAGGGTGCGCCGCGGCAGGCAAAGCTCCTCCATCACCGCGGCGATCGAACCCTTGTGCCGGCGCATGGTGTTGTCGATCAGCATGCGCTCGAAGGCCTCGACATATTCCTTCAGCGGCTTGCCCTCGGTGGTCATCACCGGCTGCATTTCCTGGTGATCGGACATCATCAGCGAAGTGATGGTGCCGCTGCCGCGCCGCGCCTGCAGCACCGCGCGTTCGGCCATGTTGACCAGCTGACGGACATTGCCGGGCCACGGCGCCTGCAGGAGCTGAGCCGCCTCCTGGGCACTGACCTGGGGCGCATCGCAACCGTAATCCTCGGCGAAGCCCTCGCAGAAGCGGGCAAAGAGCGTCAGGATGTCCTCGCCGCGCTGGCGCAGGGGCGGCACGGTGATGCGCAGGCTGGCAAGGCGGAAAAACAGATCCGAACGCAGCACGTTCTCGCAGGTGCGGTCCTGTTCCTGGATATTGGAAATGGCGATGATGCGGGTCTCGG
>CAZNMK010000557.1:0-1811 GCA_964574045.1 uncultured Roseovarius sp.
TTCCTTGAACTTGCGGTAGTGGTACTGTCCCACAACCGCCAGCCCGAGGGAAGAGTAGAGCGCGTTCGACCCGGCATTGGCGCGGGTGCAGAGCGCGGCCAGGTGGGTGCCGCCCCGCGCCGCCGCCCAGACCGCCGCCTGCCGGCACATCAGCGCAGCCATCCCCTGACGTCGGTGCGTCGCGGCCACCTCGAGCGCGTGCATCATGGCGACGCGCCCGCAGAGCGCGACAAAGACCGTGGCCACCGGCATCTGCCCGATCCGCCCGAGGATCGAGGTCTTGGGCACGCGCACCCGCTCCATCGCCGCCAGGCGTTCGGGCCCGATGCCGCCCCGCGCCCAGATCTCGCGCTGGATCGCCAGCGGCTCCCAGCCGGGAAAGACCCGCGCCAGGGGCAGCGGATCGGCCGCGAGCGGCGCCAGCGGCCCCAGCCGGATATTGACCGGATCGGCCAGCTCGTAACCCCGCTCGGCCAGCATCGCGTCGAGCGCCGCGTCGCCCTGTCGGATCATGAAGAGCGGCACCTGCCCCAGCGCCCGCATCGCCGTCTCGGCCAGCGCCAGGTCGGCCCGGGTCACCGGGGCGGCGGCGGTGGCGGCGGATACGCGGCTGCCGCCGCCCCGGCCCTCGCGGATCGTCCACGGGCCGACGCGCGTAATGGTCGCGGGTGCCCAGGTGGCGTCCATGGCATCGAAAAGCGCGCCGATGCCCGGCGTCATCGGGCAACGCGGTCGCGCAGCTCGGCCATCGCCGCGTCCAGCCGGGCGGGATCGGTGCCGCGGATCACCAGCTGGGTGCCGAACGCACCCTCGCGCTGAAAGGGGTAGGATCCCATCGACAGGTCGGGGTAGCGCGCCGCCAGGTCGCCCAGCGGCGCGGCGACGTCGCCCTCGGGCCGCATCACGGTAAGCGCCTGCGACAGCACCGGCGCGCCGCCGGTCAGGCGCGGCAAGAGGCTTTGCAGCATCGCCTCGAAGATCGCCGGCACGCCGGCCATCACATGCACGTTCTTCAGGCTGAACCCCGGCGCGGCGCTGATCGGGTTGTCGATCAGTTCGGCCCCGTCGGGGATGCGCGCCATGCGCAGGCGGGCCTCGTTCAGCTGCTGCCCGTTGCGGGCATAGTGGGCCTCGAGCAGCGCCCGCGCATCGTCGCGCACGCCGATGGGCACGCCCAGGGCGCGCGCCACGTTATCGGCGGTGATGTCGTCATGGGTGGGGCCGATGCCGCCGGAGGTGACGACATGGGTGTAGGCCGCCGAGAGTTCCTGTACCGCGGCGGTGATGGCGTCCGGATCGTCGCCGATCACGCGCGCCTCGCGCAGGTCGATGCCGCGCTCGATCAGCACCCCGGCCAGGTTGTGCATGTTGGCGTCGCGGGTGCGGCCGGAGAGGATCTCGTCCCCGATGACGAGCATGGCGGCGGTGGGATTGGGCATGTGCGGACCTTCTTGAACGGTTTCCCCCAGCGGTATAGGCCGCAACCCATGCGCTTTCAAACCCCGCTCGAACCGGCCCGGCTGATCCGGCGATACAAACGCTTTCTCGCCGATATCCGGCTGGCCGGCGGCGAGGAGGCGGTGGCGCATTGCCCCAATCCCGGCTCGATGCTGGGGCTCGCCACACCCGGCACGCGCATCTGGGTCGAGCCCAACGACGACCCGCGAAAGAAGCTGAAATGGGGCTGGCGCCTGGTCGAACACGAAGACGGCCATTTCACCTGCATCGACACCGGGCTTGCGAACCGGGTGGTGAAGGAGGCGCTCCTGGCGCGCGCCATCCCCGATTTCGCCGCCTATGAAACCGTGCTG
>CAZNMK010000558.1:0-1809 GCA_964574045.1 uncultured Roseovarius sp.
CGGAAATCGCGCCGCCGATGGAATTGCCCGCCTGCATCACCCGGCCGACCACCTCGCGCGCCAGGATGTCGACCTTGCTGAGCCCGCCGTCCCGGCCGAAGACATAGGCGAAGCGCTCGTCGGGCGAATAGACCAGCGAGGCATGGCTGAGATCGCCCAGCCCCTCGATCCGCCCCAGCGCCGCGCGCTCGGACTGGTCCACCACCAAGAGCGATCCGCTGGCGCGCTCGACCACCAGGCCGAGATCGCCGGTCGCCTGGGCGCGGGCCTGCGGCGCGGCCAGCGCCAGAATCCCCGCCATCAGCGCGACCGCGACGGCGCGCAGACGAGTATTTCCGGCAAGATGAAGGGCGGGGGCTCCGGCATCTTTACTTTGCGGCAGATACTCCGGGGGGGGCGCGCTTTGCGCGCCGGGGGCAGCGCCCCCGACCAACCTGGCAACAAGGCTCATTCCCTGGCTCCGTCCAGCAGATAATCGGCGATCCAGGCCGCTTCCTCGTCGCTCAGAAGCGGCCGCCAAGGCGGCATTGGCGTACCCGGGATGCCGTCCAGTATGAGCGATGTCAAGCTGTCGCGATCGTGATGGCCCAGCGCCGGAGACCGGATATCCGGCCCCAGCCCGCCCTTGAGCGTCAGCCCGTGGCACGATCCGCAATCCTGCCGCACCAGGCGCTCGAGAGCCTGCGCATCGGGCTCTGCCGCGGCGGGGACGGCGATCGCCGCCAGGGCTATCGCGGCCAGCCTATTCACCGGCAAAGCGTATCGCTTCTGGCAGGTCCGGCACCGCCTCGGCGGGGGCGTCGGCCCGGTAGAGCGAAACCACGCGCCCGATCACGAACAGCACCGGCGCGCTCATCGGGGTTTCGGCGATGTCCAGCCCGATCCGGTCGAGCCGCGAGAGCAGCCGCGTCTCGCGCGGGGTGGTGGCGTTGGCGACGGCCAGCACCGGCAGGCCGCCGGGCAGCCCCTCGCGCATCAGGTTCAGCGCGATCTCGGCGATATTGGCGGCCCCCATGTAGATCACCAGGGTGGTGTCCTCGCTGGCCAGGCTTTTCCAGTCGAGGTCCAGCCGGGCATCGGCGGCGCGGTGGCCGGTGACATAGCGCACCCCGGTGGCCAGCCCGCGATGCGTGAGCGGCACGCCGGTGGCGGCGGCCATGCCCTGGGCGGCGGTGATGCCGGGGGCGTAGTCGACCGCGATGCCGCGCGCCGCGAGATAGGCCGCCTCTTCCGAGCCGCGGCCGAAGATCATCGGATCGCCCCCCTTGAGGCGGGCGACGGTCAGGCCCTCGCGGGCCAGTTCGAAGAGAATTTCGTTGATCCGCTCCTGCGGAACGGTGTGGTGCCCGGGGGCCTTGCCCACCGCGATCATGCGCGCCGCGCTCGGCGCCAGTTCCAGGATTTCCGCGCTGACCAGCCGGTCGTAGACCACCGCCTCGGCGGCCTGCAGCATCCTGACGGCCCGTAGCGTCAAGAGATCCGCGGCGCCCGGCCCGGCCCCGATCAGATTAACCTTGCCTGTCGCTGTCATGTCGCTGGCTCTCCCGAAGCGGGCTGGTGTTGGGGGCGTGGGCGCAAAGGGTGCCGGAGGCCCCGTGCGGGGCCCCCGGCGAAGACACGTCAGTAGGTGTCGGAGCGGGTGTTGAACACGTTGAACTTGCCCGTGGGCGTGATCAGGCGCGGGTCCTTGATCACGTGCTTGAGCTCGAGCGTCTTGTCGTCGACGACGACGATGGCGCTCTCGAGGTCCTTGGCGTTCCAGACCGAGAACCAGATCTCGTCGCCGGCCTTGTTGAACTCGCCCTGCAC
>CAZNMK010000559.1:0-1794 GCA_964574045.1 uncultured Roseovarius sp.
CCGCTGATGTATCAGGGCGGCTCGGACGGGTTTCTGGCACCCACCGCGCCGATCCGGGGGGCACCCGGCTGGGGCATGGATTTCGAGGCCGAGGTGGCGGTGATCACCGGCCCGGTGCCGATGGGCGCCGGCACGGACGAGGCGCGCGCCGCGATCCGCTTGGTGATGCTGTGCAACGACATCTCGCTCAGGGCGCTGATCCCCGACGAGCTGGCCAAGGGGTTCGGTTTCGTGCAGTCGAAACCGGCCTGCGCGTTCTCGCCGCTGGCGGTCGACCCGCGCGCGCTGCCGGGCTGGGATGGGGGGCGCCTCCACGGCACGCTCTGCGTCGATCTGGGTGGCCGTCCCTTCGGGCGCGCGGATGCCGGGGTCGACATGACCTTCGACTTTCCCGCCCTCATCGCGCACGCGGCCAGAACGCGGGCGCTGGCGGCGGGCACCATCGTGGGCTCGGGCACGGTCTCGAACCGCGACGGGGACGGCGGACCGGGCCGGCCGGTGGCCGAAGGCGGCAGGGGCTATTCCTGCATCATTGAGCAGCGCATGGTGGAAACGATCCGGACGGGCGCGCCACGAACCCCTTTCCTTGGCCCCGGCGACCGGGTCAGGATATGGATGGAGGACGATGGCGGCCGCTCGCTTTTCGGCGCCATCGAGCAAAACGTGGAGGCACTGACATGAGCAAGGCATTCGCATCCCGGGGCGACTTGGGCGAAAAGACCGTCACCTTCACCGAGGTGGGGAGGGGGCTGTGGGCCTTCACCGCCGAGGGCGATCCCAACTCCGGCGTCATCGTCGGCGACGACTCGGTGATGGTGGTCGATGCGCAGGCCACGCCGCGGCTGGCCCAGCAGGTCATCGCCCGCATCCGCGAGGTGACCGACAAGCCGATCACGCACCTCGCGCTCACGCATTACCATGCCGTGCGGGTGCTGGGGGCGGCCGCCTATGGTGCCGATCAGATAATCATGTCCGACACCGCCCGCGCGATGGTCGCCGAGCGCGGGCAGGAGGACTGGGATAGCGAATTCCAGCGCTTTCCGCGCCTTTTCGAGGGGCACGAAAGCATCCCCGGCCTGACCTGGCCGACGACGACCTTTTCCGACCGGATGACGGTCTATCTGGGCAACCGGCGGGTCGATCTCATGCATCTGGGCCGCGCCCACACCGCCGGCGACATCGTCGTCCATGTGCCCGACGAGAACGTGATCTTCACCGGCGACATCGTCGAATACCACTCGGCCTGCTATTGCGGCGACGGCCATTTCGGCGACTGGGGCGATACGCTCGACGAAATCGCGTGGTTCGACGTCGACGCCATCGCGCCGGGGCGGGGCGACGCGCTGGTCGGGCGCGAGATGGTCGATGCCGCGATCGAGAACACCCGCGATTTCGTGCAGAGCACCTATGCGCCGGCGGCCCGCGTGGCGGCGCGGGGAGGAACCCTGAAAGAGGCCTGGGACGCGGTGCGTGCCGCCTGCGATCCGAAATTCGCGGACTACGCCATTTACGAGCATTGCCTGCCCTTCAACGTCGCCCGCGCCTATGACGAGGCCCGCGGCATCGACACCCCCCGCATCTGGACCGCCGAGCGCGACCGCGAGATGTGGGCGGCGCTGCAGGGCTGAACACGGCCCCCCGCCGCGCGCGAGGAATGGCCATGCCGGACAACGAGGCGATGACGCAGATTTTCGAAACCCCGCTTTATCCCTATGCCCGCTCGCCCGATCAGGACGCGCGCGCGCCGGTGCGCCATCCCGTCGTCGTCGTGGGCGCCGGCCCGGTGGGGCTGGC
>CAZNMK010000560.1:0-1779 GCA_964574045.1 uncultured Roseovarius sp.
CGTCGATGTCGGCCCGCTGCAGGCGGCGGTGCTGAAATCGGCCGTCGACGAGGGCATCAACCTGCGCCGCGTGGGCGAGACCCGGGTCGGCATCACATTGGACGAGGCGACCCGGCCCAAGAATATCGAAAGCGTCTGGCGTGCCTTCGGGATCGCGCGCAAGGACGACGATTTCACCCCCGAATACCGGATGCCCGAGGGCTCGCTCCGGACCTCCGACTATCTGACCCATCCGGTCTTTCACATGAACCGGGCCGAGACCGAGATGATGCGCTACATGCGCCGGCTGGCCGATCGCGACCTGGCGCTCGACCGGGCGATGATACCGCTCGGGAGTTGCACGATGAAGCTCAACTCGGCGGCCGAGATGATGCCGGTGAGCTGGCGAGAGTTCTCGCGGCTGCATCCTTTCTGTCCGCCCGACCAGGCGGGGGGATACCGCGAACTGCTCGACGACATCTGCGCCAAGCTCTGCGCCATCACCGGCTACGACGCGATGTCGATGCAGCCCAATTCCGGCGCGCAGGGCGAATATGCGGGGCTTCTGACCATCGCCGCCTGGCACCGTGCCAACGGGCAGGGCCACCGCAATGTCTGCCTCATCCCGGTCAGCGCGCATGGCACCAACCCCGCGAGCGCGCAGATGGTGGGCTGGAAGGTGGTGACGGTGAAATCGGCCGCGAACGGCGATATCGACCTCGACGATTTCCGCGCCAAGGCGGCGGCCAACGCGCATGATCTCGCGGCCTGCATGATCACCTATCCCAGCACGCATGGCGTCTTCGAGGAGGGCGTTCGCGAGATCTGCGACATCGTGCACGGCCATGGCGGGCAGGTCTATATCGACGGCGCCAACCTCAACGCCATGGTCGGGCTGGCGCGGCCCGGCGACATCGGCGGGGATGTGAGCCACCTCAACCTGCACAAGACCTTCTGCATTCCGCATGGCGGCGGCGGCCCCGGCATGGGCCCGATCGGGGTCAAGGCGCACCTGGCGCCGTTCCTGCCCGGCCATCCCCAGACCGGGGGGCAGGAGGGGCCGGTCGCGGCGGCGCCCTATGGCTCGCCCTCGATCCTGCCGATCAGCTGGGCCTATATCCTGCTGATGGGCGGGCAGGGGCTGACCCAGGCGACGCGGGTCGCGATCCTCAACGCCAACTATATCGCCAAGCGGCTCGAAGGGGCGTTCGACGTGCTCTACAAGGGTCGGGCCGGCCGGGTCGCGCATGAGTGCATCCTCGATACCCGCCGCTTTGCCGAAAGCGCCGGCATCACCGTCGACGACATCGCCAAGCGGCTGATCGACAACGGCTTTCATGCGCCGACCATGAGCTTTCCGGTGCCAGGCACGCTGATGGTGGAGCCCACCGAGAGCGAGACCAAGGCCGAGCTCGACCGTTTCTGCAACGCAATGCTGGCGATCCGCGAGGAAATCCGCGCCGTCGAGGAGGGCCGGATCGACCCCGAAAACAACCCGCTCAGGAACGCGCCGCACACGATGGAGGATCTGGTGCGCGACTGGGACCGCCCCTACACCCGCGAGGAGGCGTGCTTTCCCCCCGGCGCGTTCAGGGTCGACAAGTACTGGCCGCCCGTGAACCGCGTCGACAATGCCTATGGCGACCGTCACCTGATCTGCACCTGCCCGCCGCTGGAGGATTATGCCGAGGCGGCGGAGTAGCGGGGGAGGGGCGGAATATTTCTAACACTTCACATCCACTTGGGCGTGTCGCGTTCGATTGGAATCGGTTCGACGACGGGCGCGCGACCGCCCGGGTG
>CAZNMK010000561.1:0-1775 GCA_964574045.1 uncultured Roseovarius sp.
GGGTGAGCGCCCCCAGGCCGCGACCAGATCGTCTGGCCCCGGCCGGCCCAATCGCAACCGGTATCCCGCCAGCGCCATGATCCGCCGCACCCGCCGTTGCCACACGAACCCGGCGTTGAAAAAGAAAACCCGCCGGTCGCGGGGGCGGCCGGCGGGGCTTTCCTCCTGTGATGGCGTCATCCCGATCCGCTCAGCGCATCGGCCGCCGTGGAAACCGAGCCGATCGTGCCCAGCGTGCCGGTCAGCGCCGAGATCACCTTGTTCCACTGGGCAAAGGGCGCTTCGGTCACATAGAGCGTGTCGTCGTCGCGAACGGCAAAATCGCGGGCGACGAACATGCCGTTGGGCCGGGTCAGGTCGAGCACGTAGACCATGCGCTGCGCGCCGATCAGATCGTCGCGGCCCAGCACCTGGTTGGCGATCTCGGCAGGTTCGTTGCGCAGGATGAAGACGCCCGTAGGATCGGCGCTGCTGGCCTGCAGCCCGCCGACCTGGGCGATGGCCTCGACGGCGCTGATCGTGGGGCTGGCAAAGGGCAGGCGCGCCTGCGTGCCGGTGGCGCCGAGCGCGGTAAAGGCGCGGCTGTCCTCTTCGACCAGCACCCGGTCGCCGCCGCGCAGGGCGATGTCGAACTCGGGGTACTTGTACAGATCCTGGAACCACACCTTGGACCGCTGATCGCCGCGAATGACGGTGATCTGGGCGATCTCGGGCTCGATCGTCACGCCGCCGGCCGCGGCCAGCATGCCCGACAGCGTTCGCGACGGGCGCTCGATCGGATAGACGCCCTGGGCGCCGACCGCGCCCACCAGCGAAACGGTGGAACCGTCGCCGGCGAGGCGGCGCACCTCGACCTGCGGGTCGGGCGTCTGTTCCTCCAGCTTGCCGGTGATGATCCGGCGGATGGCCTCGGGCGTGTTGCCTGCGGCGCGGATGCGCCCGGCATAGGGCACGAAGATGAAACCCGCGCCGTCGACCTGCACCTCTTCGAGGATGGTCTGGTTCGTCGCCTCGCCGGCCAGGAGCCCGTCATCGACGTTTTCCCAGATGGTCAGGCCCAGCGTGTCGCCGGGGCGGATGATGTCCGATTGCAGGATGCCGGCGTTCCTGAATTCCTCGGTGAACCCCAGCGCCGGCTGTACCGCGGTGGCCCGCGTCACCCGGTCGTTGACGGAAACGACGAATGCATCGCCCTGCCGCTGGACCGACCCGGCATAGATTTCGCGCTTGTTGGGGCCGACGCGCGGCAGCGTGCCGCAGGACGCCACGAGCGTGGCAATCAGAAAGAGGGCGACGACCTGCGCCCTGCTGGAGGTTCGGGGTTTCACTGCTCGGTCTCCTCGACCCGTTATTGTTCTGCCTCGGCCTTTTTTCGGCAAGTTAAAGGAATCCGTGGGAAAAATCCAGCGCCCGGCGCGCGCCCGGTCAAGTCACGACGCGCAACTGTTGCCGCGGCGCCGCGGTGCCGCTTTCCAGCGCGTCGTAGGGGTCGTCGGGGTTGAGCATCATGTCGACCGTCTGGCGCAGCAACTGCCGCCGCCCCGAGGCGGAATAGAACCCTCCCGCCACCTGGCTGGTTTCCAGCAGATAGCGGCGGAAATCGGCATAGGCCCGCCGGTCGGGGCGGTCCGGCCGGGCAAAGAACGCGCGCAGGGGTTTTCCCGAGACGAATTCGGGCTTGGCATAGACGGCCGCGCCGAAGGTCTTCAGCGGGATGCCCCGCCACAGCACCTGCTGGCCGGCGGTGGAATTGACGGTCACCGCGCTGATGGTCT
>CAZNMK010000562.1:0-1772 GCA_964574045.1 uncultured Roseovarius sp.
TGAAGGGCGGCGCCGCCGGCGGCGGCTATGCCCAGGTCGTGCCGATGGAGGACATGAACCTTCACTTCACCGGCGACTTTCACGCCATCACCAGCGCGCATTCGCTGCTGTCGGCGATGATCGACAACCACATCTACTGGGGCAACAGCCAGGAGATCGACGTGCGCCGGGTGGTCTGGCGGCGGGTGGTCGACATGAACGACCGCGCGCTGCGGCAGATCACCTGCTCGCTGGGCGGTGTCGCCAACGGTTTTCCGCGCGAGGCGGGCTTCGACATCACCGTTGCCTCGGAAGTCATGGCGATCCTGTGCCTTGCCAAAGACCTCAAGGATCTCGAAGAGCGCCTTGGCGCGATGATCGTGGCCTACCGGCGCGACCGCAGCCCCGTCTATTGCCGCGACATCAAGGCCGAGGGCGCGATGACCGTCCTGCTGAAGGACGCGATGCAGCCCAACCTGGTGCAGACGCTGGAAAACAATCCCGCCTTCGTGCATGGCGGCCCGTTCGCCAACATCGCGCATGGCTGCAATTCGGTGATCGCCACCACGACCGCACTGAAGATCAGCGACTACGTGGTGACCGAGGCCGGTTTCGGCGCCGATCTGGGGGCCGAGAAATTCATGAACATCAAGTGCCGCAAGGCCGGGCTGGCGCCCGATTGCGTGGTGCTGGTGGCCACGGTGCGGGCGATGAAGATGAACGGCGGCGTCGCCAAGCAGGATCTCGACGCCGAAAACGTCGATGCGGTCAAGAAGGGCTGCGCCAATCTCGGCCGCCATATCAGCAACCTCAAGTCGTTCGGCGTGCCGGTGGTGGTGGCGGTCAACCATTTCGTCAAGGACACCGACGCCGAGATCGCGGCCGTCACCGAATATGCCGCCAGCGAGGGCAGCGAGGCCATCGTCAGCCGTCACTGGGCCGATGGCGGCGCCGGGGCCGAGGCGCTGGCGCGGCGCGTGGCCGAGGTGGCCGACAGCGGCGCCAGCCAGTTCGCGCCGCTCTATCCCGACAGCATGTCGCTTTTCGAGAAGATCGAGACCGTCGCCAAGCGCATCTACCGCGCTGACGAGGTGCTGGCCGACAAGAAGATCCGCGACCAGCTGCGCCTGTGGGAGGAACAGGGATACGGCAACCTGCCGGTCTGCATGGCCAAGACGCAGTACAGCTTTTCCACCGATCCCAACCTGCGCGGCGCGCCGACGGGGCATTCCGTCCCGGTCCGCGAGGTCCGGCTGAGCGCCGGCGCCGGGTTCGTGGTGGTGGTCTGCGGCGAGATCATGACCATGCCCGGCCTGCCCAGCCGGCCGGCGGCCGAGGCGATCCGTCTCAACGACGCGGGCCAGATCGAGGGGCTGTTCTGAGCGCGTACGGGCCGGCCGGGGCACCGGACCCCGGCCGGCCCGGCCTCCGGCGGGAGTATTTTTCAGCAAGATGAGGGTGTGGACGGATGACGGCCAAGATCATTGACGGGAAAGCCTTTGCCGCCGTGGTGCGGGAAAAGGTGGCGGCGCATGTCGCAAGGCTGAAACAGGACCACGGCGTGACCCCCGGTCTGGCGGTGGTGCTGGTGGGCGAGGATCCGGCCAGCCAGGTCTATGTGCGCTCAAAAGGCAGGCAGACCGTCGAGACCGGGATGAATTCCTACGAGCACAAGCTCGATGCCGACACGTCCGAGGCCGAACTGCTGGCACTGATCGAGAAACTCAACACCGATCCGGCCGTGCACGGCATACTGGTGCAGTTGCCGCTGCCCGGCCATCTTGACGAAGACC
>CAZNMK010000563.1:0-1766 GCA_964574045.1 uncultured Roseovarius sp.
CGCCAGCCCCCCCGACCAGCTGCCCGGCGTTGCCGAATGCTGAAACACGTCGACGAATTGCGCGCCTTGCAGCCGTTCCAGCGGCTCGGGCAGGGTCAGCAGCGACACCATGACGAAGGCGCCGGCATTCAGCAGCAGGCTCCAGAGCACGGCATGGATCACCGGGTCCATGCCCTCGGCCCCGAACAGCGCCTGCGGGCGCAGCCAGCCGATGCCGAGCGGCCCCTGTTCCAGCAGCGCCTGCGGCAGCAGCGCGCTGGGTCCGAAGCTGGGCAGGAACAGACAGTAGAGCCACAGCACGAACCCGACGCAGAGCCCCGCCAGCGCGCCCGCCCGCGTCGCCCCGCGCCAGACCAGCCCGCCCATCAGCGCCGGCAGGAACTGGGCCGCACCCACGAACGAAATGAGACCGATGGCGGCCAGCGCCTCGCCCCCGCCCGAAAGGCGGAAATAGGCATATCCCAGGAACAGGATGACCGCGATCGCCAGCCGCCTCGCCAAGAGCGCCACGTGGCGCACATCGCCCGAAACCATCGCGCTGCCGCCTGTGAACCACAGCCAGATCGGCATTACGATATGGTTCGACACCATCGTCGAAAGCGCGATCGCGGCCACGATCACCATCGAGGTGGCCGAACTGAACCCGCCGAGGAACGACAGGATGGCCAGACCCTGCTGCCCGCCCGCCAGCGGCAGGGTCAGGACGAACTGATCCGGGTTCGACCCCGCCGGCAGCATCTCCAGCCCGACCACGGCGATGGGCACCACGAACAGGCTCATCAGCATCATGTAGGTCGGGAACGCCCAGGCGGCGAGGCGCAGGTGATCCTCGTTCTCGTTCTCGACCACCATCACCTGGAACATCCGCGGCAGGCAGACGAACGCCGCCGCCGAGAGCAGCGTCAGCCCCACCCAGCGGCTGCCCGGCACCTGCCAGTGCGCAATGGGCGAAGCGTCGATCCGGGCCAGCGTCTCCTGGACCCCGCCCGACAGCCCCCAGACCACGAACACCCCCACCGCCAGGAGCGCGAAGAGCTTGACCACCGCCTCGAGCGCGATCGCCATGACGACGCCGTGATGGCGCTCGTTGGCATCGAGGTTGCGGGTGCCGAAGAGGATGGTGAACACCGCCAGCCCCGCCGCCACCACGAAGGCGGTGTATTGCTGGCCGGGATAGGCGTCGGTCGACGGGTCGGCCTCGGCGAAGGTCGCGAACGACAGCGTGACCGACTGCAATTGCAGCGCGATATAGGGCGTGAGTCCGATCACCGCCACCAGGGTAACGATGACCGCCAGCATGTTCGATTTCCCGTACCGGGACGAAATCAGGTCGGCGATCGAGGTGATGCGCTGGCTGCGCCCGACCCGCACCATCTTGCGCAGCGTCCACCACCATCCGATCATCACCAGCGTCGGGCCGATATAGATGGTCAGGTATTCCAGCCCGGCGCGGGCGGCGAAACCGACCGCGCCATAGAACGTCCAGGCGGTGCAGTAGATCGACAGCGACAGCGTGTAGACGATGGGCGAGCGCAGCCAGGCGCCGCGCCCGCGCCGCGCCGCCCGGTCGGCGCCGAATGCCACGGCAAACAGGAACGCCACGTAGAGCAGGCAGACAAAGACAAGAAGGTTGAGCGCGACCATCAGCCCCCCCCGGCGCTGCCGCCCTCTTCGGCATCGGAAATCAGATAGCGCGACAGCACCCCGGACAGCACCGCCAGCCCCAGCCAGACCAGAAAGAGATAGGTCATGACCCAGGCCGTGCG
>CAZNMK010000564.1:0-1748 GCA_964574045.1 uncultured Roseovarius sp.
CGACCAGCGCCGTTACCGTCGCCTGGCTGATCAGCATGCGCTGGGCGATCCCCGTGGCGTTGGTGCGGCCGGTCTCGGCAATCAGTTGCAGCGCGCGGAACTGCACCGCCGTCAGCCCGGCCGACTGCGCCAGTTCGCGCGCGTAGGTATCGGTCGCGCGCAGGATCCGGCGCAGGGCGATCAGGCAGACGTCGATGCGTTCCATGGCGGCACCAGAGGTTGCGTTCGGCGGGTCTCAGCGCGGCATCCGGCAAATGCGTTTTGATTGTATCGCAAGCTCCGAATCGCGGCAATCGGACAAAAACTTTGTAATACTAAGGACTATTGGCGCGATATGTGGATCAAACTCAATAGAGTGGCATGAATACGCGACATATTGACCATATTTGCTTCGACACTTGAAGTTTTTTGTCGCTCCCATTACTTTGACGGCCGAAGCAATACAGAAGAGGCATCACCGATGAGACATTTCATGGACCTGGCAGCCAAGGCCACCCCCGCGCTGCGCAAGCCCGTGGCCGAGGACGGGGCCGACATCTGGGCACTGGTCCGCGAATGCAAGCCGCTCGACGAGAATTCGATGTACTGCAACCTGATCCAGTGCGACCATTTCCGCGACACCTGCGTGCTGGCCGAGCTGGGCGGCGCGCCGGCGGGCTGGGTGTCGGCCTATGTCATGCCCAACGACCCCGAGACGCTGTTCGTCTGGCAGGTGGCCGTGTCCGAGCGGGCGCGCGGCACCGGGCTGGGCGGGCTGATGCTGCAGCACCTGCTGGGGCGCGATGCCTGCCGCGGCGTGACCCGGCTGCAGACCACGATCACGCGCTCGAACGCCGCATCCTGGGGCCTTTTCCGCAAGTTCGCCCGCCGTCACGGGCGCGGGCTGGACGCGCAGGCCCATTTCGGGCAGGCGAGCCATTTCCGCGGCCAGCACGACACCGAATACATGGTCACGATCGAACTGGCCGAGGCGCTGCGCAAGGCGGCCTGAGCCGGTCCGAGGCGGACGGCCCGAACGGCCGCGCCGGGCGCGATCAATTCAAAAGAACAGGAGTTCCCATGCCGACTGAAAAGTCAGCCGACAAAACCGTATTCGACCGACGCGAATCCGAGGTCCGCAGCTATTGCCGCGGCATCGACCGCGTCTTCACCCGCGCCAGCGGGTCCGAGATGACCGACGCAAGGGGGCGCAGCTACATCGACTTTCTCGCCGGTTGCTCGTCGCTCAACTATGGCCACAACGACCCCGACATGAAGGCGGCGCTGATCGAGCATATCGCCGGCGACGGGGTGGCGCACGGGCTCGACCTGCACACCGACGTCAAGGCGCGGTTTCTGCAGGCGTTCGAGCGCCACATCCTCAAGCCGCGCGACATGGACCACAAGGTGATGTTCATCGGCCCCACGGGCGCCAACGCCGTCGAGGCGGCATTGAAGCTGGCGCGCAAGGCCACGGGCCGGCGCAACGTCATCGCCTTCACCAACGGCTTTCACGGGGTGACGCTGGGCGCGCTGGCGGCAACCGCCAATTCCTATCACCGCGCCGGGGCGGGCATCACGCTCGAGGGCGTGACGCGGATGCCGTTCGACGGCTACATGGGCGCGAGTTTCGACACCGCCGATCTGATCGACGCGATGCTGAGCGACCGCTCGGGCGGTATCGACGCGCCGGCGGCGATCCTGCTGGAGACGGTGCAGGGCGAGGGCGGGCTCAACGCCGCCAGCCCCGAATGGGTGCGCCGGGTGGC
>CAZNMK010000565.1:0-1737 GCA_964574045.1 uncultured Roseovarius sp.
CGGTGATGTACTGGACCTTCGGCTTTTCGCTGATTTTCCTCTTCATGCTGTCCTACCCGCCGACCGACTATATCATCCAGGGCAAGGACGGCCCGATCGCGTTCTCGACGTCGATGGGCCTGTGGCCCTTCGTCATCATCCTCTTCGCGCTGGGCTTTTTCATGAGCCTCGGCAAGGCGGCGGTGTACAAGCACATTCCGGTATACTATCCCCGGCATGTCGGCGCGGTCGGCGGCCTCGTGGGCATGATCGGCGGCCTCGGCGGTTTTGTCCTGCCGATCGTCTTCGGCGCCGCGCTCGACCTGACCGGCATCTATACCTCCTGCTTTGCCATCCTCTTCGGCATCGTCGCCGTCTCGCTGGGCTGGATGCACCTGTCGATACGGATGATGGAGCGCAAGGCGCACGGCGCGGCGCTCGACCAGCTGCCGGCCCTGCCCGAGATGCAGCCGATCCACATCCCCGGCAAGACCGAAATGCCGCGGGTGCTGGACGACTGGCAGCCCGAGGACAGCACGTTCTGGAAGGAAAAGGGCCGCGCCGTCGCGCGCCGCAACCTGTGGATCTCGATCCCGGCGCTGCTGCTGGCCTTCTCGGTGTGGATGGTGTGGTCGATGGTGGTGGCCAAGCTGCCCTCGATCGGGTTCGACTTTTCCACCAGCCAGCTGTTCTGGCTGGCGGCGCTGCCCGGCCTTTCGGGCGCGACGCTGCGCATCTTCTACAGCTTCATGGTGCCGATCTTCGGCGGCCGGCTGTGGACGACGCTGTCGACCGCCTCGCTCCTTCTGCCGGCGATGGGCATCGGCTATGCGGTGCAGAACCCCGAGACGCCCTATCTCATTTTCCTCACCCTGGCGCTCTTGTGCGGCTTCGGCGGCGGCAACTTCGCCTCGTCGATGGCCAATATCGCCTACTTCTTCCCCAAGGCGGAAAAGGGAAATGCGCTGGCGCTCAATGCCGGGCTCGGCAATCTCGGCGTGTCGGTCATGCAGTTCCTGGTGCCGATCGTCATCACCATGGGCGTCTTCGGCGCCATGGCCGGCGATCCGGTGCAGCTGACCGAGGGCGGCGAGCTGTGGCTGCAGAACGCCGGCTTCGTCTGGGTGCCGTTCATCCTGGCGGCCACCATCGCGGCCTGGCTGGGGATGAACGACATCGCCGACGCCAAGGCCAGCTTCCGCGAGCAGGCGATCATTTTCAGCCGCAAGCACAACTGGCTGATGTGCATCCTCTACACCGGCACCTTCGGCAGCTTCATCGGCTACTCGGCGGGTTTCCCGCTGCTGACCAAGCTGGCATTCCCCGATGTCAACGCGCTGCAATACGTGTTCCTCGGGCCGCTGGTGGGCGCGCTCAGCCGCGCCGCCACCGGCTGGGTCTCCGACAGGTTCGGCGGCGGACGGGTCACCTTCTGGACCTTCGCGGGCATGATCGTGGCGGTGTTCGGGGTGATCGCGTCGCTCGGCGCGGGCAGCTTCGCGGGCTTCTTCGCGGCGTTCATGGCGCTCTTCTTCCTCACCGGGGTCGGCAACGCCTCGACCTTCCAGATGATCCCGATCATCATGTCGCGCGAAGTGCCGCGGCTGATGCCGGAGATCGAGGGAGCCGAGCTGCGCCGCCAGGCGGAACGCGAAAGCGCCGCGATCATCGCTTTCACCAGCGCGATCGCCGCCTACGGGGCCTTCTTCATCCCCAAGGCCTACGGCACCTCGATCGCCATGACCGGATCGCCGGTGG
>CAZNMK010000566.1:0-1730 GCA_964574045.1 uncultured Roseovarius sp.
GTTGCCGCCGCCCGCGCCGCGGCGGCGGGCGCGCCGGACGAGGCGGCGCTGGCGGCGGCGATGGATGCCTATGAGCATTGCGAGCTCAGGCGCGGCGCGCGCAACCTGGTCTTTGCCGACGGCAACCCCGGCGCGCGGGTGATGATTCTGGGCGAGGCGCCGGGGCGCGACGAGGACATGCGCGGCAAGCCCTTTGTCGGCCGCGCCGGGCAGCTGCTCGACCGGATGCTGGCCGAGATCGGGATCGCGCGCGATGCGGGCGATCCGGCGCGCGCGGTCTATATCAGCAACATCATGCCCTGGCGGCCGCCGCAGAATCGCGACCCGACGCCGCAGGAAATCGCCATGATGCTGCCCTTCGTGGCGCGCCATGTGGAACTCGCCGCGCCCGAAATCGTCGTGCCGATGGGCGATATCAGCTGTCGGGCACTGCTGGGCAGGCGCGGTATCGGCCGGCTGCGCGGCGCGTGGACGCAGGTCTGGGACCGCCCGGCACTGCCGATGTTCCATCCCGCGGGACTGCTGCGCGACCCGTCGAACAAGCGTTTCGCCTGGGCCGATCTCCTGGCGCTGCAGGCGCGGCTGGAGGGAGAGACATGAAGATACTGGCCTTTTCCGATCTGCACCTGGCGCGCGCCCGCGCCGCCGCCATCGTCGAAGCGAGCCGCGAGGCCGATCTGGTGATCGGCGCGGGCGATTTCTGCAACATGCGCCAGGGGCTGGCAGAGGCGATGGCGATGCTCGGCGGCATCGCGGCGCCGCTGGTCATGGTGCCGGGTAACGCCGAAAGCGATACGGAACTGCGAGCGGCGGCGCCCGAGGGGGCGCATGTGCTGCACGGGCAGGCCGCCGAGATCGGCGGCCTGCGTCTTTTCGGTCTGGGCGGCGGCGTGCCGGTCACGCCCTTCGGGCCGTGGTCGTGGGATCTGACCGAGGCGCAGGCGGCGGGGCTGCTGGCAACCTGCGCGGGCGCCGACATCCTGATCGCGCATTCCCCGCCCAAGGGCGTGGCCGACGTCACCTCGGACGGCCAGTCGGTGGGCTCGACCGCCATCCGCGAGGCGATCGGACGCGTCCGGCCCAGGCTCGCGCTTTGCGGCCACATCCACGACAGCTGGGGCACAGAGGGCACCATCGGAGGGACCCGCGTGGTCAATCTCGGGCCGCACCCCAACTGGTTCGAGATGGCGCCATGATCGACACCGTCACCCTGCTCGCCTTCATCCCCGCCGCGATCGCGCTCAACCTCACGCCGGGGGCGGACATGATGTTCTGCCTCGGCCAGGGGCTGCGCGCCGGCCCCGGCCCGGCGCTCGCGGCCAGTGCCGGCGTAGCAGCGGGGGGCATGGTGCATGTCACCCTCGCCGGGCTGGGGCTGGGCGCGGCGGTGGCGGCGCTGCCGTGGTTCTTCGACGCGATCCGCTGGGCCGGGATCGTGTATCTGATCTGGCTCGCCGTCCATGTCCTGCGTCATCCGCCGCGGGCGGGCGACGCGCCGCCGGTGCGCCCGACGCGCGCCTTCCGCGACGGGATGGTGGTGAACCTGACCAATCCCAAGGTGATCCTCTTCGTGCTGGCATTCGTGCCGCAGTTCATCGACCCCGCGCGCGGCGCCGTGCTGGCGCAGTTCCTGACCCTGGGGCTGCTCATCGCCGCCGGCGGTTTCGCCGTCAACGCGCTGGTGGGCGTCTTTGCCGGCGGTCTCGGCCGGCGCCTGGCCACCTCGCCTG
>CAZNMK010000567.1:0-1728 GCA_964574045.1 uncultured Roseovarius sp.
ATGAGCGCCATGATCTCGGCCTGGATGGTGACGTCGAGCGCGGTCGTGGGCTCGTCGGCGATGATCAGTTCGGGATCGGTCAGAAGGGCGATGGCGATCACCACGCGCTGGCGCAGCCCGCCCGACAGCTCGTGCGGGTAGGCGTCCATCCGCGCCTCGGCGGACGGAATGGACACCTGTTTCAGCCGCTCGATGCACAGCCGGCGCGCCTCGGCGTCTGAAATCCGGCGGTGGGCGCGCAGGGTTTCCATCATCTGGGTGCCGATCGTCAGAACCGGGTTCAGCGTCACCATCGGATCCTGGAAGATCATCGAGATGCGGTTGCCGCGGATGCGCCGGATTTCGCGCTCGGAGAGGTCGAGCAGGTTCTGGCCGTGAAACAGGATTTCGCCGCCGCTGACGCGCCCCGGTTCGGCAATGAGGTTGAGGATGGCAAAGGCCAGCATCGACTTGCCGGCGCCCGATTCGCCGACCACGCCCAGCCGTTCGCCCTTGGCCAGGCGCAGGCCGACGCCGCGCAGCGCCTCGACCTCGCCCGCCTTGCCGCGCGGAAAGGCGACATGCAGATCGCGCACCTCGAGCATCGCCATCAGTCCTCTCCCCGCCTGAGTTTGGGGTTGAGCACATCGCGCATCCAGTCGCCCAAGAGGTTCAATGCCAGCACCAGCGCGATCAGCACCAGCGCCGGGTAGAAGGTGATCCACCACGAGCCGGAAAAGATGAACTCGAACCCCGAGCGGATGAGCGAGCCGAGCGAGGGCCGGTCGACCGGCATCCCCAGCCCCAGGAACGACAGCGCCGCCTCGGTCATGATCGCCTCGGCCACCTGGATGGTCGAGATCACCAGCACCGGCGTCAGCGTGTTGGGCAGGATGTGCCCCCACATGATGCGCCTGGGCGGCAGGCCGATGACGCGGGCGGCGTCGACATATTCCTTGTTCTTTTCGCCCAGCACGGACGAGCGCACGGTGCGCGCGAACTTGGGCCATTCGGCCACGCCGATGATCAGGATCAGCATGAAGATGGCATAGTCGGCATAGGTGTTGGCGTCGAACCCGGCCGAAAAGATCGCCAGCACGATGATCGCGATCATCAGTGTCGACAGCGACATCTGGATGTCCGCGAGTCGCATCAGGAACGCGTCGATCCAGCCGCCGCGATAGCCGGCGATCAGCCCCAGCGTGATGCCCAGTACCGCCTGCACCGCCACCGCGCCGACGCCGATCAGCAGCGAAATGCCGGTGCCGTACATGATCGTGCTCAGCACCCCGCGCCCCTGCGCGTCGGTTCCCAGCAGGAAACGGTCGTCGCCGCCCGGGCGCCACGAGGGCGGCATTTCGCTGTCCATGATGTCGATCTGCATCAGGTCGTAGGGGTTCTGCGGCGCGATGAGCGGGGCAAAGAGAGCCATCAGCACCAGCGCCAGCAGCACCGCCGCGGCCCCGATCGCCACCGGATCGCCCAGGAACCGGGCCAGGACGCCGCGCCAGGAAATCATGCCTTGGCCCCCGGCAGCTTTACCATCGGGTTGATCAGCGTGTAGACGAAATCGACGATGGTGTTGACGACGACGAAGATCAGGCCGACGACGATGATGTAGGCGATGATCAGCGGCGTATCGACGCGGTTCACGGCCTCGAGAAAGAGAAAGCCCATCCCCGGCCACTGGAACACGGTCTCGGTCAGGATGGTGTAGGCGATGAGCGTGCCGATCATCAGCCCGCCCAC
>CAZNMK010000568.1:0-1725 GCA_964574045.1 uncultured Roseovarius sp.
GCGGAAATAGGCGCAGGAATACTGGCGGTCGCTGTCGAGGAAGAGATCGTATAGCTTGCCGGAAAGATCGTAGTGATGCGCCACGTTCGCGCGCGCCCGCGGCGCCGGGTTGAACTGCTGCAACTGGCGCAGCGCGTAGCGGCCCCAGTCCAGCGGTTTGCGAAACCACGGATTCCCCTGCGCCGCGACATTGCGGATGGCGAGGGTGAGAAACCCGTAGAGGTCGTCGTTTTCGATCGTCAGGCGGCCGTCCATATAGGCCTCGCCCACGGCCATGTCTGGAGACAGGATGATCCTGCGCGGCAGCGCCGGATCGTGCAGGGTCACAGACACGGACGCGCCGCTGCCGTCGCCGTAGCGCCGCGTCGTACCATCGGGAAATGTCAGATGCAGATCGCCGTCGCGAAAGAGGTGGGTCAGAAACCCGTCAAACGCCTTTTTCCACATGTCTCACCCCATCTGTTCGCGCCGGTCCCAGGGGCGCCGCTGCTGGATGATGTAAAACCTGCCATGGTTCGTATCTGCTCTCTGTCGTGCATTCTCGCCCAAAAACACTGATCTGTAAACGATATTGCAGCCAGAGGCCGGGCGCGGCGGCCCGCCGCCCCTTGACTTTGCGGCCCGCCGCATGTGTATCGGCGCGGGACCGGACCCAGCGTCCGGAAAACGCGCCGCCGGGCCCGCGCCAGACGAGGACAGACATGCACGCATATCGCAGCCACACCTGCGCCGAGCTGACGAAATCGAATGTCGGCGAGACCGTCCGCCTCTCGGGCTGGGTGCACCGCATCCGCGATCATGGCGGCGTGCTCTTCGTCGACCTGCGCGATCATTACGGCATCACACAGGTGCTGTGCGATCCCGACAGCCCGGTATTCGCCGACGTCGAGGCGCTGCGCAGCGAATGGTGCGTGCGCATCGACGGCGACGTGAAGGCGCGCGCCGAAAGCCTCGTCAACCCCAAGCTGCCCACCGGCGAGATCGAGGTCTATATCCGCGGGCTCGAAGTGCTGGGCGCGGCCGCCGAACTGCCGCTGCAGGTGTTCGGCGATCAGGAATACCCCGAGGAGACGCGCCTGCGCTACCGCTATCTCGACCTGCGGCGCGAGGCGATGCAGCGCAACATGACCCTGCGCTCGGACGTGGTGGCCAGCATGCGCCGGCGGATGTGGGAGGCGGGTTTCCGCGAGTACCAGACCCCGATCATCACGGCGTCCAGCCCCGAGGGCGCGCGCGATTTCCTGGTGCCCTCGCGGCTGCATCCGGGGCGGTTCTATGCGCTGCCGCAGGCGCCGCAGCAGTTCAAGCAGCTGATCATGGTCTCGGGCTTCGACCGCTATTTCCAGATCGCGCCATGCTTTCGCGACGAGGATCCGCGCGCCGACCGCTCGCCCACCGATTTCTACCAGCTCGACCTCGAGATGAGCTTTGTCGAGCAGCAGGACGTCTTCGACACCATCCAGCCGGTGATCGAGGGCGTGTTCGAGGAGTTCGGCGACGGAGCGAAGGTCGACAGGCACTGGCCGCAGATCACCTATGCCGACGCGGCGCTGTGGTACGGCACCGACAAGCCCGACCTGCGCAACCCCGTAAAGATGCAGGACGTGAGCGAGCATTTCCGCGGCTCGGGCTTCGCGATCTTCGCCAAGCTCCTTGAACAGGAGGGCACCCAGATCCGCGCCATCCCCGCGCCCACGGGCGGCAGCCGCAAGTTCTGCGACCGGA
>CAZNMK010000569.1:0-1725 GCA_964574045.1 uncultured Roseovarius sp.
CGACGACAGCGACGGCAAGATGCCCCCCGACATGGCCTGGAGCTTTCGCGACAAGACCGCGCTGGCCGAGGATGTCGAGCGCATGATCGCCTGGGCGCCGCGTCGCGTGATCCTGGCGCACGGCCGCTGGTACGAGAGAAACGGCGTGGCGGAACTGGAACGCGCCTTTCGCCGGCTCTTGCGCTCGAAACGGTGGGAAATCGCCTACGAGCAGGCGCGCAACCGGCAGAAGGACGATCAGACCTAGTCACGTTCGCGTGCGGCGGGCTGGGCAGGGGCGGGCCGGACGGGCAGAATCGGCGCATTCGCCGTTGCCAGCCGTCCGAGGGTCCGACAGATGCTGCGCCTTTCCGTTCTTTCCGCCTGTCTTGGCCTTGTCGCCACCCTGGCCGTTGCCGATCCAGAGACATGGGAGCGCGAATGGCCCGACACCGATTTCACGGTGACGAGCATCGGGGACTGGTCCGAGATCATGTCGGGCGGTCCGCCCAAGGACGGCATTCCCGCGCTCTCCGATCCCGAATTCGTTCCGGCGGCGCGGGAACATGGCATCGAAGGCCCCGAGCCGGTGATTACCCTCGCGCCCGATGGGTCGGTGCCCCGGGCCTATCCGCTGCGCTACCTGGCCTGGCACGAGATCGTCAACGACACGGTGGGCGGCATTCCGGTGGCGGTGACCTGGTGCCCGCTTTGCAATTCGGCGATGGCCTTCGACCGGCGCACCCGGCACGGAACGCTGAGCTTTGGCGTCTCGGGCAAGCTCAGGCATTCCGACATGATCATGTATGACCGCCAGAGCGAAAGCTGGTGGCAGCAGGCGACCGGAACCGCCATCGTGGGCACGCTGACCGGCACCGAGCTGCGGCAACTGCCAAGCTGGATGGAAAGCTGGGACCAGTTCCGCGCCCGCCATCCCGACGGGCTGGTGATGGCGGAGCCGGACTGGCCGCGCAGCTATGGCACCAACCCCTATCCGGGCTATGACAGCTTTGCGCGTCCCTTCCTTTACAACGGCGAGGATCCGCCGCACGGGATCGCGCCGCTGATGCGGGTGGTGCGCGTGGGCGAGCGTGCCTGGCCGCTCAGCCGCCTGCGCGAAGAGGGCCGGATCGCCGAGGCCGGGCTGACGATCGCCTGGGAGGCGGGACAGGCATCGGCGCTCGATACCGCCGTCATCGGCCGGGGGCGCGACGTCGGCACGGTGCGCGTGCGCGATGCGCGCGGCCGCGACGTGGCGCACGATCTGCTCTTTGCCTTCGCCTTTCACGCCTTCTGGCCCGAGGGGCGCTGGATGCTGGGCGACTGAACGCCGGGGCGCCGGGGCGTATTTCCCCCGCGCTCAACCGGCCTTTCTGATGCCCATCACGCGGGCGCGGGCGCGCGGGTCGGAATCGAACAGCGCCGCCAGCTGTTCGGTCATCGCACCGGCCAGCTGGTCGGCATCGGTGATGGTCACCGCGCGCTGGTAATAGCGGGTCACGTCATGGCCGATGCCGATGGCCAGCAGTTCGACCTGGGCGCGGCGCTCGACCATCGCGATGACATCGCGCAGATGCTTTTCCAGATAGTTCGCGGGATTGACGCTGAGCGTGCTGTCATCGACCGGGGCGCCGTCGGAAATGACCATCAGGATCTTGCGCGCCTCGCGGCGGGCCGCTAGCCGTCGGTGGGCCCATTCCAGCGCCTCGCCGTCGATGTTTTCCTTGAGCAGCCCCTCTTTCATCA
>CAZNMK010000570.1:0-1723 GCA_964574045.1 uncultured Roseovarius sp.
TCCCCCGCCCGCGGTCGCGGGCTGCCCTCGGTCTATTCGCCGGAGCGTTGCAGATCAGCTGGACGATCCTTTAGCAGCATTTGCAGCTCAGGGCTCAATCCCGCCATTGAGAGAGGATTGAGCACTCGCAGCATCAGCCACCCCATCTGACAATAGTCCCCATAAGAAAGGCCCTGCCGATGACGGCAGGGCCTTTCTCTGTCACGCCCGCGGCGCGCTCAGTCGTCGCGGCTTTCGGGCGTGTCGATCAGGTTGTCGAACTCGTCCCCGCCGATGACGTCGTCCATTTCCATCGCCTCGGGCGCGGCCAGCGCGGCGGCGGCTTCGGCCTCCTCGCGCCTCGCCTCGATCACCACGTTGTCGCGCGCCTGCGCGATCTGGCGGACCTTGAGCGTCGCGCCGCCGGTGCCGGCCGGAATGAGGCGGCCGACGATCACGTTCTCCTTGAGGCCCACCAGCTTGTCGCGCTTGCCCTGCACCGCTGCCTCGGTCAGCACGCGCGTGGTCTCCTGGAAGGACGCGGCCGAGATGAACGAGCGCGTCTGCAGGCTGGCCTTGGTGATGCCCAGCAGGATCGGCTGGCCCTGCGCCGGGCGCTTGCCCCGCGCGGCGACCTTCTCGTTGGCGTCCTCGAGCTCGATCTTGTCGACATGCTCGCCCTTCAGGAGCGTGGTATCGCCGCTGTCGAGGATCTCCCATTTCTGCAGCATCTGGCGCACCACGACCTCGATGTGCTTGTCGTTGATCTTCACGCCCTGCAGGCGATAGACCTCCTGCACCTCGTCGATCAGGTAGTCGGCCAGCGCCTCGATACCCATGATGGCGAGAATGTCATGGGGGGCGGGATTGCCGTCCATGATGTACTCACCCTTCTGGATGAAGTCGCCTTCCTGAACCGGGATGTGCTTGCCCTTCGGCACCATGTACTCGACCGGCTCGGCACCTTCCTCGGCGGGCACGATGGTGATGCGCCGCTTGTTCTTGAAGTCCTTGCCGAACCGCACGTGACCGGAGATCTCGGCGATGATCGCGTGGTCCTTGGGACGCCGCGCCTCGAAGAGTTCCGCCACCCGCGGCAGACCGCCGGTGATGTCCTTGGTCTTGGCCCCCTCGCGCGGGATGCGCGCGACCACGTCGCCGGCGGCGACCTCCTGGCCGTCCTCGATCGACAGGATGGCGTCGACCGACATCGGATAGGTCACGGGGTTGCCGGCCTCGTTGCGCACCGGCTCGCCATCGGCGTCGAGGATCAGGATCTCGGGCTTGAGTTCGTTGCCCTTGGGTGCGGCACGCCAGTCGGTCACGATCTTCTGGGTCATGCCGGTGGCATCGTCGGTGACGTCGCGCACCGAAACGCCGGTGGTGAGATCGACGAAGCGCGCGGTGCCACCCTTTTCGGCCAGGATCGGCAGGGTATAGGGATCCCATTCAAAGAGCTTGGCGCCGCGCTTGACCTTGTCGCCGGCCTTGACGAACAGCTTGGAGCCGTAGCCGACCTTGTGGCTGGCCAGTTCCTGCCCGTTCTCGCCGATGATCGAGAGCTTCATGTTGCGGCCCATGACCAGGGTATCGCCGGCCGAGTTTTCCAGCGTCTGCTCGCCCTCGAAGGCGATCGTGCCCTGCTGGCTGGCCTCGAGGAACGACTGCTGGCCGCCGGTGGCGACGCCGCCGATGTGGAAGGTCCGCATCGTCAGCTGGGTGCCCGGCTCGCCGATCGACTGCG
>CAZNMK010000571.1:0-1719 GCA_964574045.1 uncultured Roseovarius sp.
CCGTTCGGGCTCCGAGATTACGCCGCGTTGGTTAACACATGCTTCTCTACCGGCGGTCCGTCCGTCGCCTGGCGCCCGCGCGGTCGCAGTTTCCAACATCCTGGCACGGATCAGCATAAACCCGCCGGCGGGGTTGGCAACAACGCACGGGACGCACGCGGCCGTCATACCCAGTTGCCCCGCGACATCAGCCCCATCGCCTCGAGCTGGCGCCAGCCGGTCAGGCGGCTCGAATGCTCGCACCAGAGGTCGGGGTCGGCGGCGAGCGCGTCATAGTAGGCGTCATAAAGCCGGCTGTTGGCGAAATGCTCGCGTCGCGCCTTTTCCTCGACCGACTTGGCGATGATCTCGGGCAGGAACTTGGTGTGCAGGAGCACGCCCGAAATCATCTCGCCACCCTGATCGTCGTAGACCCTGTTGAGGTGGCGCGGCAACAGCGCGTGGGTGGAATTCACGTAAGCATAGCGCCAGTGCCACTTGACCAGCGGCACCTTGTTCATCGTCGGTGCCCGTCGCGGCTGGGCGGCGAAAAAACAGCGCGCCCGCACGCCCCCCTGTATCCAGAGACTGTGCAACTGTTCCTGCCGTCTGATGGTATAGTTGCCACGATCGAACCAGCACAGCGTCCTGAGCGGGTCGTCGCCGGGCCGGTAGGTCTGCGCACCGAGCGGCCCCTTGGGATAGAGGTCGAGCATCAAGGCCCCGAACGAGTGCCGGACGGTCCGTTCGAGCCAGCTGGTCAGCGCCGGCAGCGGCCTTGTGTCGTGGTGCGGATAGATCAGGATTTCGTCGGCATCGAGCATCAGGCACCAGTGGCCATGCGCATATTGCGATTGCAGCCACGTCAGCCAGTCGAGCCCGAAGCGCGACAGCCGGTAGCTGTGGGGTGTCGACCACAGCGACACATCCGGTTGCCGCGCCAGATAATCAGCCGTGCCATCAATGCTGCAATTGTCGACAAAGAGGAAATGCGCCACCCCGAGCCTGCGGTGATGATCCAGAAAGAACGGCAGCCGCGCGCGTTCGTTGCGCACGCTCGATACCGCCAGGATGTCGTCGCGGGCAATCCGGGCGGTGCGGTCGATCACCGCGCGCATCTGGCGGCGCTTGCGCAGCGCGCGGAAGAGCAGCCGCCGGCGCTTCCAGCGCAGCCTGTACCTGATCGCCGCCTCTGCCCGCCAGCCCATCGCACCCGATAACCGCTCGTTGCCGCCGGGACCGAGAGTCGGAGTTATTTCTCGTAATGTCCAGTCCGATGCCACGCCCAGGCATCGGCGATCATCTGCGGCAGGGTCGACCGTTCGGGCGACCAGCCCAGTTCGGCCGCGGCGCGCGACGAACCCGAAACCAGCTTGGTGCAGTCGCCCGGCCGGCGCGGCCCTTCGATCGCCGGCACCTCGCGGCCGGTGGCGGCATGGGCGTGCCGGATCACCTCGCGCACCGAAAAACCGGTGCCGGTGCCGAGGTTGAAGACCCGGCTTTCGCGACCCCGTTCCAGCCAGCGCAGCCCCAGCAGATGCGCCTCGACCAGGTCCATCACATGCACGTAATCGCGGATGCAGGTTCCGTCGGGCGTGTCGTAATCGGTGCCGAAGATGGTCAGCGCCTCGCGGCGGCCGTCGATGGCATCCAGCATCAGCGGAACGAGATGCGTCTCGGGGCGGCAAGCCGCTTATCGAAACGCCGAGGGCGGATCGCCGAAGTGCCGGGCGAAGAGAC
>CAZNMK010000572.1:0-153 GCA_964574045.1 uncultured Roseovarius sp.
TGATAGGCGATCGAGGTGCCGACGGCACCGCCGCCGACGACAAGGGCTTTGACCTGGGTCTTCATCTGCTGCGACTCCCTGCGCGTGTCTGTGGCGGGTTTTACCATCTCGGCAGGGCGATGGATGGTTCAGCCGACGCAAAGTCGCGCAAAA
>CAZNMK010000572.1:163-1713 GCA_964574045.1 uncultured Roseovarius sp.
CCGGCGGGCCGGCGAGGTGCCGCGGCGGACTTGCCGTCAGGGGCCGGTCAGTTGCACAGACGCCCGGAGGAGGAACCGAGGCAAGACCGCCCGCCCGAAAGCATCAGCCGCCTGGGTCCGCCGTCGCCGCCCCCGCCCGCCTGCCCGGCCTGGCCCGGCGTCAGGCGCGATACATCGCTGCCGGGGGTCGCGCCCTGCCGGGCCTGTCCGCCCGCGGGCGCCGGCGCGGGCGCCGCAACCGCGCCCGACGCGTGCGCCGCCGCCAGCAGCTCTTCGGGGTCGGCCTTGTGGACCGCCGCCGCCATTTCCTGGAACCGCGCCTTCTGGTCCTGGGGCACATGGGGGGCCTGGCTGCCGACATAGGCCGCGGGTTCGTCGAGCATGGCGTTCAGCCCGTCATAGTCGATGGCGTTCAGCAGCGCCGGCAGATCGCCCATCGGATGCTCGGCATAGACCCCGATGGCGACCGCATCGCCGAGATACGCCTGCAGCATGACCGGGCCCGCCGGATCGGCGCCAAGGCCGGTATCCGGGTCGATCAGGCGAAAAAAGAACACCCCCTGGACGATGTCGTAGCCTTCCAGCCGCGCACGGGCCGGGTCGATGCGCGGATCGACGAAGGCCGTCACCCGGCCGGCCTGCGCACCGCCCCCGGGCTCGGGCTCGAAACGGGCCGACAGCCGCAGCCGGTCGGGGCCGCGCACATACTCGTAGACCTCCTTGCGGGCGGCCCGCTGCGCCGCCTTGATCGCGGCCTTCAGATCGCGCTGTTCGAGAAACGGCAGGCCGCGCATCGCCTCTTCGTCGCCCGAGGCGTCGCGCTCCCATTTCCGGCGCTCCCAGCCGGCGGCGGATTGCGGCAGGTGTTCGCGCGCGTCCTGCGACTGGCGGCGGGTCTTGTCGATGGCGCCCAGCGTGCCGCTCACGCGATCCGCGACGGTTTCGGCATAGGCGGAAAAGGCGAAACCGGCCGGCCCGGTACCGGCCTGGCGCGCCTGCATCGCGAAATCGACCCCCAGCGCCGCGGTGGCGGCGACACAGACGAAACCGGCGGTATAGGCGTTGAACATGCGCGGACTCCCTTGCTGGCAG
Source organism: uncultured Roseovarius sp. (assembly GCA_964574045.1). GTDB lineage: Bacteria > Pseudomonadota > Alphaproteobacteria > Rhodobacterales > Rhodobacteraceae > Roseovarius. The sequence goes on from CAZNMK010000572.1 coordinate 1,256, forward strand.
GGCGGAAAATGGCCGGGAATTCGGGCGGAAATCGGGTCTGCGGGCGGCGATTTCCCGGCCCCGGCGACGGCACCGGCTTGAACTGGCGGGCAAAGCCATCAACTCTGGGTTCAAGCCCGAGGAATCGCCCATGCCCTATGCCCATTCCGACACCGCAACGCCGCCGATGCACGCCGCCGCCGGCGATGCCCGCGCACGCCCCAAGCTCGAGGGCGGCAGGCGCTTCGTCATGGTCACCGATTTCTCCCCCGCGGGCGACCAGCCGCATGCCATCGCCGAACTGGCCCGGGGTATCGACGCCGGCGAACGCGACCAGGTGCTGCTGGGCGCCACCGGCACCGGCAAGACCTACACCATGGCCAAGGTGATCGATGAAACCCAGCGTCCGGCCATCGTCCTCGCACCCAACAAGACCCTGGCGGCCCAGCTCTATGGCGAGTTCAAGGGCTTCTTCCCCG
>CAZNMK010000573.1:0-1707 GCA_964574045.1 uncultured Roseovarius sp.
ATGACGCGCCGCGCCGGCGCGGCGCGCGGCAGCTTGTCACTCGACGCGCGCCACCGCCTCGACCGGGCCGTGAAGGCCGTGCTGGATCACCACCGCCGCCGGCAGGTCGCCGGTCAGCGGCACCCGCAGGCTGAGCGGGGTCTGCATGTCCCAATCCGCCAGGTGGGTCATGTCGGTGACGATGTTGGTATAGTCCAGCGTGCGCCCGGCGTTTTCGCCGCGCGTGATCTCGACCGTGGCGTGCGGGCGGTAGCGGACCAGCTGCACCGCGCAGCGGCCCTCGGTGCCCGGCACCGCGCGTGCCGCGATGCTGAGGCTGTCGCCCATGCGTTCGACGTTCAGCGACACGTCGCCGGCGCCACGGTGCTTTTCGATCAGCGCCGCCACGTCCTTGGGGTGGGTGCCCATCACCTCGTCGCTGCCGTCGATGACGATCTGTGGCGTATAGACCATGCGGTGTCCGTCGGCGGCGGCGTAGGCGCGCTGGCGCGCGCTGTGTTCGGGGCGCGCGAACATGTCCTTCCAGCCGATATAGTCCCAGTAATCCACGTGCAGCGCCAGCGCCACCACGTCCTCGCGCAAGGCCAGTTCGCGCAAGAGCGCATCGGCCGGCGGGCAGGAGGAGCATCCCTGCGAGGTGAACAGCTCTACCAGCACGGGCGACTCCTGCGCCCGAAGCGGCGCCGCGGGTAACAGCAGCAGGGCGGCGAACAGCATACCGAATCTGGCCATGTCGGGGTTCCGGGAATTGTCGGTGTCGGTTTACGGGTTCTATGCCACGGGCCGTAACATGACCAATCAAGCTTTTGCGAGAGTGGCCGGCTTGCGACTCGGATAGTTGTGTGCGATAGTATACAAAACCGGCGCGCCCCCTTGAACGCCATCGCCAAATGGGTCAGAAGCGAGCCGGAATTGCCAGCCCCGATCGCGAAAGGACAGCCCGCATGCCCATCACCGTTGGCCATGATACCGCCCGCACCCGCAAGACGCTGACCGTCAACGGCACCAGCGTCGCCTACTATTCCATCGCCGCCGCCGAAGCGGCCGGCCTGGGCGATTTTTCCCGCCTGCCCGCCGCGCTGAAGGTCGTGCTCGAGAACATGCTGCGTTTCGAGGACGGCAAGACGGTGACAACCGACGACATCAGGGCGTTTTCGGACTGGGCCGCCAATGGCGGCCGCGCCAACCGCGAACTGGCCTATCGTCCGGCCCGCGTGCTGATGCAGGATTTCACCGGCGTTCCGGCGGTCGTCGACCTGGCGGCGATGCGCGACGGGATCGTGGCGCTCGGTGGCGACGCGCAGCAGATCAACCCGCTCAACCCGGTCGATCTGGTGATCGACCACTCGGTGATGATCGACGAGTTCGGCAACCCGCGCGCCTTTCAGATGAACGTCGACCGCGAGTACGAGCGCAACATGGAACGCTACCAGTTCCTGAAATGGGGGCAGGGCGCGTTCGACAACTTCCGCGTGGTGCCGCCGGGTACCGGCATCTGCCACCAGGTCAACCTCGAATACCTCGCCCAGACCGTCTGGACCGACGAGGACCAGAACGGCGAGACGGTGGCCTATCCCGACACCCTGGTGGGCACCGACAGCCACACCACCATGATCAACGGCGCCGCCGTGCTGGGCTGGGGCGTCGGCGGTATCGAGGCCGAGGCGGCGATGCTGGGCCAGCCGATCTCGATGCTGATCCCCGAGG
>CAZNMK010000574.1:0-1706 GCA_964574045.1 uncultured Roseovarius sp.
GTTGGTGCCGAGGAAATTCGTCGGGCTCATCATGTCGACGATCTGGCTCGAGAAATATTCCAGCCGGCGCTTTTCGCGGGGATCGAGGTCGTCGAGCGCGGCCACAGCGTCCTCGACCGCCTGCTTGTTGAGCGCGTATTGCGCCTTGATGTAGCGGAAATAGGGATGCGTCTGCCACAGCGGGTTGGAAAAACGCTTGTCGTCCGCGAGCGGCTCGTACTCGCCCGCGTCGTCGGGCGCCCTGCCCTGGGCCAGCGCCTGCTGCGCCTCGAGGAAATGGCGCACCGAGCGGCCCCAGTATTCGAGCTGATGCTCGTACATGCGGCCGGGATTTTCGAACATTTCCTGCCAGTAGGAGGTCACCGCCCTGGCCAGCAGGTCGGGCGACGGCCCGTTCAGCGCCGGATTGGCCGGGTTGCGCGCCGATAGCGCCTGCACCAGGCGCTGCGACAGTTCCTCGACCCGTTCGAGGTTCCGGTTGAGCTTTTCGAGGTTTTGCCCGCTGACATCGTCTTGCGTTGCCATTTCCTGGAATCCCTCTTAAGTTTCTGCCGTGCAGCATATCGCCGCCCGAGCAAAGCGGCGATGCGGCGAACCAACCGGCGATGCCGGCAACAGGAGTACGCGATGCGCTATATGGTGACCTACGACCTGATGGAGACCTTTCGCAATGCCAATCAGTGGCTCGGCGCCACGGCGCTGTCGATGGCATCCTATCCGGTTTTCAGCATGGTGCCAAATCCCGCGTTCCAGTGGATGGCGGCCTGGGGCGAAGTCACCGAGCGCGCCTTCGAGCGCATGATCTGCAAGCCCGACTGGGGCATCGAATCGATCACCGGCGAGGACGGGCGCGACCATCTGATCAATGTCGAGACGGTGCTCGAACGCCCGTTCGGGGATCTCATCCATTTCGACGTGCAGGGCCGTGACGAGATGGACCGCCGGGTGCTGCTGGTGGCGCCGATGTCGGGGCACTACGCCACGCTGCTGCGCTCGACCGTGCGCTCGCTCTTGCCCGACTGCGAGGTCTATATCACCGACTGGCACAACGCCCGCGACATCCCCGTTTCGGCCGGCAGGTTCGATATCGAGGATTACACGCTCTACCTGGTCGACTGCATGCGCGAACTCGGCAGCGACCTGCACGTGATCGCGGTCTGCCAGCCGGCGCCGCTGACGCTCGCGGCAACCGCCTACCTGGCCGAACTCGACCCCGATGCGCAGCCGCGCTCGCTGACGCTGATCGGGGGGCCGATCGACCCCGACGCCACCCCCACCGAAGTCACCGATTTCGGCCGCCGGGTGACGATGGGACAGCTCGAGGAAACCATGATCCAGCGGGTCGGGTTCAAGTACAAGGGCGTCGGCCGGATGGTCTATCCCGGCCTGCTGCAACTGGCCTCGTTCATGTCGATGAACGCCAACCGCCACGGCCGGGCCTTTGCCGACCAGATCAGCCGCGTGGCCCAGGGCGAGGCCAGCGACCGCGACCCCCACAACAAGTTCTACGACGAATACCTTGCGGTGATGGACATGCCGGCGGAGTTCTACCTCTCCACCGTCGAGCGCATCTTCAAGGACCGCGAGATCGCGCGCAACGATTTCACGGTCAAGGGCCACGAGGTCGACATCGGCGCCATCACCCGTGTCGCGGTCAAGACCGTCGAGGGCGGCAAGGACGACATCACGGCGCCGGGGCAGTGCGT
>CAZNMK010000575.1:0-1705 GCA_964574045.1 uncultured Roseovarius sp.
GGCGTTGGCGGCGGAGTTGGCGGTGGCGTCGGCGGCGGCGGCGTTGGTGCCGAGGCGGGCGTCGGCGGCAGTGCCGGCGCCGGCGTGGATGCCGGTGGCGTCGGCGCGGGCGTCGGGGTCGGTGTGGATGCCGGCGTCGGCGTTGGCGTCGGCTCCGGCAGCGACGATGGCAGCGATGACGGCGATACCGCCGACGGCACCGGCAGCACCGGCACCGGCACCGGCACCGATGACGGCGCGACCTCGGACACCGCCGACAGCACCGGCACCGCCGGTGCCAGCACCTCCGCGTCGGCATCTGCGCAGGGCAGCGACGCCAAGGCCAAATCCCAGACCGAAGCCTCGCTGTCGACCTCGCGCACCGATGACGGCGACATCGCGATGATCGACATGGGCGCCACGGTCATGTCCGCGGACGGCATGACCATCGGCACGCTCTCGGGCACGCGCACCGATGCCAAGGACGGCAGCCTGCAGGCCATCGTCGAGTTGGCCCCCACGGTCGGGTTGCCGGTCACGAAACTGGCGCTCGAAACCCAGGATCTGGCGATCGCCACCGGCGGCGCGCTGACCTACGACATCACCATGGCCGATCTGCGCAGCCGGGTGAACGCCAGGATTGGCACCAACGCGAGCAGCAAGTCGGACTGATACCGGCGGCAATGCCACGATGACGCCCCTGGGCCGGGCCGCATCTCTCCCCTGCGGCCCGGCCACCTTTTTTTCCGGCCCTTTTCCCTGTCGCCGCGATGGCCTAAAGAGGCCCCGAACCGTGCAGCCCAGAGGACAGCGCCGATGCAGGAGCCCGAAATCACGCCCGAGCTGATCGAGGCCCACGGCCTCAAGCCCGACGAATACGACCGCATCCTCGAAATCATCGGACGCGAGCCGAGTTTTACCGAGCTCGGCATCTTTTCGGCGATGTGGAACGAGCATTGCTCGTACAAGTCATCCAAGAAATGGCTGCGCACCCTGCCGACGACAGGCCCCCAGGTGATCTGCGGGCCGGGCGAGAACGCCGGCGTCGTGGATATCGGCGACGGGCAGGCGGTGGTGTTCAAGATGGAAAGCCACAACCACCCCTCCTATATCGAGCCCTACCAGGGCGCGGCCACCGGCGTGGGCGGCATCCTGCGCGACGTCTTCACCATGGGCGCGCGGCCGGTGGCGAGCATGAATTCGCTCAGCTTCGGCGCGCCCGACCACCCCCGGACGCGGGCGCTGGTGCATGGCGTCGTGGCCGGCATCGGCGGCTACGGCAACTGCTTTGGCGTGCCCTGCGTCGGCGGCGAGGTGCGCTTCGATGCCGCCTATAACGGCAACTGCCTGGTCAACGCCTTTGCCGCCGGAATCGCCGATGCGGACGGCATCTTCTATTCGGCGGCCAGCGGCGTGGGCATGCCGGTGGTCTATCTCGGCGCCAAGACCGGGCGCGACGGGGTCGGCGGCGCGACCATGGCCTCGGCCGAGTTCGACGCCTCGATCGAGGAAAAGCGCCCCACCGTGCAGGTCGGCGACCCGTTCACCGAAAAGCGGCTGATGGAGGCGTGCCTTGAACTGATGGCCACCGGCGCGGTGATCGCCATTCAGGACATGGGCGCGGCCGGGCTGACCTGCTCGGCGGTCGAGATGGGCGACAAGGGGGGCCTGGGCGTGCGCCTCGACCTCGACCGCGTGCCCCAGCGCGAGACGGGCATGAGCGCCT
>CAZNMK010000576.1:0-1698 GCA_964574045.1 uncultured Roseovarius sp.
TGCCCTCGTCGACGGCCTCGAATTCCATCGTCGCCTTGTCGGTCTCGATCTCGGCCAGGATATCGCCCGAGGCGACGGTGTCGCCCTCCTTGACCAGCCATCTGGCGAGTGTCCCTTCCTCCATCGTCGGCGACAGGGCGGGCATCAGGATTTCCGTGGGCATCTCAGCGTTCCTCAATCAGCGTGATCTGGTCGAATGGCGGCCGCGCGGGGCCGCCGCGGGCGATCCGGTCGATCGCCGCCTCGATCTTTCTCTTGTTCAGGGCCATCCATTCATAGGCCGCCTGGTGCGACGGCCGGTCTTTGGCATGGGCCTGTGGCTGTACCAGCCGTTCGGGCACCAGCGCGGTGATCTCGCGCCCGTCGACCTCGTGGCTGACCCGATAGCATTCGGTGGCGATATCGCGGCCCCTCACCTGCATCGGCACTACCTGTACGTCACCTGTTTCACCGCCTCCAGCACCTCGGCGGTCGATGTGAGCGCCAGCTTTTCCAGGTTGGCGGCATAGGGCATCGGTACGTCCTTGCCGGTGCAGTTGATCACCGGCGCGTCGAGCCAGTCGAAGGCGCGCTCCATCAGCACCGCCGACAGGTGGTTGCCGATCGAGGCCACGGGCCAGCCTTCCTCGACGGTGACGCAGCGGTTGGTCTTCTTCACGCTGGCAATGACCGTGTCGTAATCGAGCGGCCGCAGGGTACGCAGGTTGATCACCTCGGCCGAGACCCCGTCCCCGGCCAGCTTTTCTGCCGCCTCCATCGCGTAGGTCATGCCGATGCCGAAGCTGACGATGGTCACGTCGCGGCCCGCCCGCTCGATCCGCGCCTTGCCGAAGGGCAGGGTGAAATCGTCGATGTCGGGCACCTCGAAGCTCTTGCCGTAGAGGATTTCGTTTTCGAGGAAAATCACCGGGTTGGGGTCGCGGATCGCGGTTTTCAGCAGGCCCTTGGCGTCGGCCGCCGACCACGGCTGCACCACCCTGAGGCCCGGCACCTGCGCATACCACGCCGCATAGTCCTGGCTGTGCTGCGCGGCCACGCGCGCCGCCGCGCCGTTCGGGCCGCGAAACACGATCGGGCTGCCCATCTGCCCGCCCGACATGTAGAGCGTCTTGGCGGCGGAGTTGACGATCTGGTCGATAGCCTGCATGGCGAAGTTGAAGGTCATGAACTCGACGATGGGGCGCAAGCCCCCCCAGGAGGCGCCCACCCCGATGCCGGCAAAGCCGTGCTCGGTGATCGGCGTGTCGACCACGCGCTTGGCGCCGAACTCGTCCAGCAGCCCCTGCGTGATCTTGTAGGCGCCCTGGTACTCGGCCACCTCCTCGCCCATGACGAAGACGGTATCGTCGCGGCGCATCTCCTCGGCCATGGCCGAATTGAGCGCCTCGCGCACGGTCATGGTCTTCATCTTGGTGCCCTCGGGCCAGTCGGGTTCAGGCGCGGGCTCTGCCCGTCCCGCACTCGATGCGGGACCTTCCGCCGCTTTTGCCTCGGCCGGGGCGGGGGCGGTCGCGCCGCCGCCCGCGCCCCGGGCTTGACCCGGGGCCTCGTCGTTCTGTTCAGACCGGGGCCCCGGCGCAGGTTCCGGCTCGGGGGCCGGGGCGGGCGCGGCGTCCCCGATGTCGTCGGCGCTCTCGCCCTCTTCCAGCAGCACCGCGATGGGGGTGTTGACCTTGACCCCCTCGGTGCCCTCGTCGA
>CAZNMK010000577.1:0-1694 GCA_964574045.1 uncultured Roseovarius sp.
GCCGCCGGGCGGAACAGGGACAGGAGGCGATTCAGGTTTTCCGGCCGGCGATCTATTCCGGATTGCCTTTCGACCCGCGCGCCCCGGGCTCGAACCGGGGTCTTGCCATTTGAAAAGGAGGTCCCGGCTCGGGGGCCGGGACGGGTATCGGGAAAAGGCGGGCGCCGGTCGTCCTAGTCCTTGCCGCTGGCCTTGCCGCCGGGCTGGCGCGCCTTGAACGCCTTGACCCGCTCGGCCAGCAGCGCGCGCGCCTTGATGTTGGCGCGGCGCACCCGCATCGAGGTCAGGAATGCCTCTTCGGCGGTCTGCGAGGTGGCGCCCAGAACCTTGACGATGTCGTTGACGACCTGTTCGTCGCCCGAGGCGTCGACATAGCGGATCACCTGCGTCGCAAGGTCGTCGGCAAGATCTTCGGTCACGCCCATGCGCTTACCTCGTGGTTTCGGTCAGGCGGCGTTTCACATAGTCGGTGACCGTGCCGATCATCCGGTCCATGTGCGGGTCCTCGAAGAAATGGCCCGCGCCCTCGATTTCCTCGTGGGTGACGGTGATGCCCTGCTGTTCCTGCAGCTTCCTGACCAGCGCCCGGGTGTCGGCGGGGGGCGCGACGCGGTCGGCGGCGCCGTTGATGATCAGGCCCGACGACGGGCAGGGGGCGAGAAACGAGAAATCGTACATGTTGGCCGGGGGGCTGGCGGAGATGAAGCCGGTGATCTCGGGCCGGCGCATCAGGAGCTGCATGCCGATCCAGGCGCCGAAAGAGAACCCGGCCACCCAGCAATGCTTGGAATTGTTGTTCATCGACTGCAGATAGTCCAGCGCGGCGGCGGCGTCGCTCAGTTCGCCCACGCCCTGATCGTATTCGCCCTGGCTGCGCCCGACACCGCGGAAATTGAACCGCAACACGGTAAAGCCCATGTTGTAAAAGGCGTAATGCAGGTTGTAGACGACCTTGTTGTTCATCGTGCCGCCGAACTGCGGATGGGGATGCAGCACGATGGCGATCGGCGCGTCCTTTTCGCGTTGCGGGTGATAGCGGCCTTCGAGCCGGCCTTCGGGACCGGGAAAGATTACCTCTGGCATCTGGTCACATCGTCCGTCTTTCACGGCACCGGGGATCGTTGACGGCCAATCCCGTGCCCTTTACGTTGATCTGGTTTCCAGCAAGGGCCGGATGGGCTTTCAGCGAAATAGGCGTTGCAGGCCGTCAGGTCAATCTGTTCGCGGGGACGGGGCCATGAAACTGAGCACCAAGGGACGCTACGCGATGGTGGCGCTGGTCGACATCGCGCTGATGCAGGGCGAGGGTCTGGTCACGCTGGGCGAGATCGCGAAACGGCAGAACATATCGCTGCCCTATCTGGAACAGCTCTTCGTCAAGCTCAGGCGCGCCGAGCTGGTGGAATCGGTGCGCGGGCCCGGCGGCGGCTACCGCCTGGCGCGCCCGGCCTCGGACATCCGGGTTTTCGACGTGCTGCACGCGGTCGACGAGACCGTCGATGCGCTGCATGTCGGCGCCGGCGCCTCGGGCGGAACCAGCGGGTCGCGCGCGCAGTCGATGACCAACCGGTTGTGGGAGGGGCTGAGCGCGCATGTCTACGTGTTCCTCCACCAGACCCGGCTGAGCGACGTGGTGACGAATTCGCTGGCGCCCTGCCCGGCGGTGCCGACGCTGTTTTCGGTGGTGGACGACG
>CAZNMK010000578.1:0-1676 GCA_964574045.1 uncultured Roseovarius sp.
CCGCCGGGCGGAACAGGGACAGGAGGCGATTCAGGTTTTCTGGCCGGCGATCTAGCCGAGAGCTTCAGACCGCAAACACCGGCACCCCCGCCCTCAGAAATCGGCGGCGACGCCGGGCAGCTTGAGCGCGTTGATCAGGTCGCGCAGCTCCTGCCTTGCGGCGACGTTGGAGATGTTGAGCTGCTTGACCCCGATATCCCTGAGGTCGAGCAGTGTCAGCCCGCGCGGAAAAAGCTCGCGAAAGATGACCCGCTCGTGAAAGCCCGGCGCGGTGCGGAAACCGATGCGGCGGGCGAGGCTTTCCAGCGCGCGGCCCATCTTTTCCTTGTTGACCATCTGCTGGGCGCCCAGCCGGTTGCGCACCACCACCCAGTCGATGGGTTTCAGCCCCGCCTGCGCCCTGAGCTGGCGTGCGTTCCATACCATTTCCGAATAGACCGACGGGCCGAGGATGGTCTGCCCGTCGCTGTCGATATGCGCCAGCAGGTCGAAATCGACGAAACTGTCGTTGAGGGGCGTGATCAGCGTATCGGCGAGGCTGTGGGCGACCTGGCTGAGGCGGGTGTGCGAGCCGGGACAGTCGATCAGGATGAAATCGCTGTCGGGCTCCATCTCGGCCACGGCGGCCGAAAGCCGGCGGTCGTAGATGTTCTCTCCCGGTTGCAGCGCCGACTGGGCGATCTCGGGCAGGTCGCGCCAGGACGGCCCCGGCAGCGACAGCCCGGACTGTTCCACGAACCGGGCGCGGTTGGTGATGTAGGTGCCGAGCGTCTTTTGCCGCAGGTCGAGGTCGAGCGCGCTGACCTTGCGCCCCAGCCGCGACAGCGCCGCGGCGACATGCATCGACACGGTCGACTTGCCGGCGCCGCCCTTTTCATTGCCCACGACGATGATATGCGCCATGCCCGTTGCCCTTTTCCGCATGCCCGGCTGCTGCCGGTGCTTTTGGCATGGCACCATATGTTGTATGGCGCGCGCCGTGAAGCGGGATATGCGCTTTGGACGGGGATTATTGCATTTGCGCCATCGCCGCACCCGGGCGCGATGCAAAAACGCCGCCCCGGGGGGGCGGCGTCATGGATTGCAGCGGCTGCGGCGGGTCAGAACCCGAGGCCCGAGTACTTGTTCTTGAACTTCGACACGCGGCCGCCGGCATCGGTCAGGCGGGTGCCGCCGCCGGTCCAGGCCGGGTGCACGCTGGGGTCGATGTCGAGCGACAGCGCGTCGCCCTCGGCGCCGTAGGTCGAACGCATCTGCACCACGGTGCCGTCGGTCATCTTGACGTCGATGACGTGATAGTCGGGATGGATATCCTTTTTCATCTCAGGCTCCCTCAGGCGGATGCGCCGGTTTTCGGCTTGTAGGTGGCGTCCTCGGCGATCCGCGCGGATTTTCCCCGGCGCGAGCGCAGATAGTAGAGCTTGGCGCGGCGCACACGGCCGCGGCGCACCACGGTGATGCTGTCGATATTGGTGGAATGGAGCGGAAAGATGCGCTCCACCCCCTCGCCGAAGGAAATCTTGCGCACGGTGAACGTGCCGGCGATGCCGTCGCCGTGCTTGCGGCTGATGCAGACGCCTTCGAAGTTCTGCACCCGTGTGCGGGTACCCTCGGTCACCTTGTAGCCGACGCGCAGGGTGTCGCCGGCCTTGAAGTCGGGAATTTCCTTCCCTAGC
>CAZNMK010000579.1:0-1670 GCA_964574045.1 uncultured Roseovarius sp.
CAAAGACGTTGCTGCCCAGCCACATGCCGTGATCGGCGGCCTTCATCACCGCGATATCGCCCTCGTGCCAGCTGCCGTCGAAATAGGTCCTGATATTGGTGCCGGTGGGCATGTCTCGTCTCCTGTGCGTGTTCGCGGGCAGGTTATGCCGGTCGGCCGGCAGGGTCCAGAGGCGTGCCTATGGCGCCTCTGCCAGCAGCGCGCGCAGGTCGAGCGGGGCATTGTTCATGGCCAGGTTGCCCTGCGCGTCGCGGGGCCACTCCGCCTCGGGACGATCGCGGTAGAGTTCGACCCCGTTGCCGTCGGGGTCGGTCAGATAAACCGCCTCGGAAACCCCGTGATCGGCGGCGCCATCGACGGGCATGCCGGCCTCGACCACCCGGCGCAGCGCGTCCGCCAGCTGCGCCCGGTCGGGATAAAGGATCGCGGTGTGGTATAGCCCGGTATGGCCCGCAGGCGGCGGCGTGCCGCCGAGGCTGTCCCAGGTGTTGAGCCCGATATGGTGGTGATAGCCGCCCGCCGACAGGAACGCCGCGCGGTCACCGAATTTCTGCCGCACCTCGAACCCCAGCACGCCGGAATAAAACCCGATGGCACGGTCAAGGTCGGCCACCTTGAGGTGGACATGCCCGATGCGGGTCTGCGGATGAATGGTCCGGGTCATGGTGGCTCCTCTGGCTGAGTTCGGGAAAAGATAGTACCCGGACCCCGCCTTTCCCGGCAACTGGCGGAAAACGCTCCTCCCGTGTGCAGGGCTGCACGGAACAATGTTCCAGATCAGCCTGCCAGAAAAGGCAGCGTGCGGTGTGCGGCCGTGATAGGGTCCGGCCGAGAAATCGGACTGCTCAAAGGATTCATATCATGGCAAAGGACGGCATTCGCGGCACCTCGGGCCGCGGCAGGATTTTCGACAGCGTCATCGACACCGTGGGCGACACGCCCACGATCCGCGTCAACAACCTCGGTCCCGAGGGGGTGGAGATGTTCGTCAAGGCCGAGGCGTTCAACCCCGCGGCCTCGGTCAAGGACCGGCTGGCGATGGCGATCATCGAGCGCGCCGAGGCCACCGGTGCGCTGAGGCCCGGGCAGACCGTGGTCGAGGCCACCAGCGGCAATACCGGCATCGGGCTGGCGATGGTCTGCGCCCAGAAAGGCTATCCGCTGGTGGTGACGATGGCGGAAAGCTTTTCCATCGAACGCCGCCGGCTGATGCGGATGCTGGGGGCCAGGGTGGTGCTGACGCCCAAGGCCGAAAAGGGGTTCGGGATGTACCGCAAGGCGGTCGAACTGGCCGAGGCCAACGGCTGGTTTCTCGCCCACCAGTTCGAGACCGAGGCCAACGCCGACATCCACGAGGCGACGACCGCGCGCGAGATCGTCAATGATTTCGCCGGGCGGCGGCTCGACTACATCGTTACGGGCTACGGAACGGGGGGCACCGTGACCGGCATCGGTCGGGTGATGCGCCGCGAACGCCCCGAGACGAAGATCGTGCTGTCCGAACCGGCCAACGCCGCGCTTGTCGGCAGCGGCCAGGCACAGCCGCGCAACGACGCGGGAGAGGCCGCGGCCAGCCATCCCGCCTTCGAGCCGCACCCGATCCAGGGCTGGACCCCCGATTTCATCCCGCTGGTGCTGCAGGAGGCGATCGACAAGGGCTATTACGACGA
>CAZNMK010000580.1:0-1655 GCA_964574045.1 uncultured Roseovarius sp.
CTGCAGGGCACCGCCGACCGCGATGTCGAGATGGCGGTGGCGCTGCGGCTGCTCGACCACGCAAAGGGGCCCGACATGCGCCTGACCCTCGTCGCCGGCGCCGATCACCGCTTTTCCGACCCCGATTGCCTGGCGCTGATCGTGGCCTCGGTCGAGGAGGTGATCGCGCGCGCCGGCGGAAGCCCTTGAGCCGGGGCGCTTTTGCGCCCAATCTGGCCCGGCCGGCATTATGGCCCGGCAATGGCTCGGAGGCTTCGGGATGCAGGAGGCGCTGGTCTTTCTGCCGGGAATGATGTGCGATGCGCGGCTCTACGCGCCGCAGCTCGCGGCCTTCAGCCCGGATCGCGCGGTGACGGTGGCGCCCGTGACCGGCGGCGACCGGATCGAAGAGATCGCGTCGAACCTTCTCGACGTGCTGCCGCGGCGGTTCGCGCTGGCGGGGCTGTCGATGGGCGGGATCGTGGCGATGGAACTGCTGCGCCGCGCCCCCGAGCGCATTGCGCGGCTGGCGCTGATGGACACCAACGCGCTGGCCGAAACGCCGCAAAGCGCGGCCGGCTACGAGCCGCTGATCATCAAGCTCAGGGCGGGTGCCATCGACGATGCGGTGCGGGCGGTCATCGGCCCGGAGACGCTGGCCCCGGGGCCGGGGCGGGCGAAGGCGATGGCGCAGATGGCGGCGATGGCCCATGCGGTGGGCGCGCAGGCGGCGATCCGGCAGGTGCGCGCAATCCAGCGGCGGCGGGATTACCAGGCGGTCCTGAGACGCTGCCGGGTTCCGGCGCTGGTTCTGTGCGGTGCCCATGACCGGGTGACGCCCGTTCGCCGGCACGAACTGATGGCCGGGCTTATCCCCGATGCCGAACTGCAGGTGATCGAGGAGGCCGGGCACCTGCCGGTGCTGGAGGCGCCCGAGGCGGCGAACGCGGCGCTGGCCGGCTGGCTGGCGCGCCCGCAACCGGCAGCGGTGCCGCCCGCCGATGGCTGAGCGGGGGCAATCGCTGCGCGGCCGCATCCGCCATGCGCGCAGGCGGGTGCAGGTCTGGGCCAAGCGCAACCTGCCGCCCGGCGTGCGGCTGCTGGCCGGCATCGTGCTGATGCTGGGCGGTGTGTTCGGCTTTCTGCCGGTGGTGGGGTTCTGGATGCTGCCGCTGGGGTTGGCGGTGGCCGCGCTCGATGCGGTGCCGCTGTGGCGCTGGCTGACCGGGCGTCGGCGCTGGCGCGAACGCTAAGGCGTTTTGCAACGGATCGAATTCACGCCCGCCCCGGCCACCGGGCCGGGGCCTGTCGTGCCGGTTGGGCAAGGTCCCGGGTCAGGCCCGGGACGGGGGTTTCCGATCGGGCGCGACATGCCCTGGGCGGCGCGGCCGGTCAGACGGCGCTCAGGTGGGCGCCTTTGGCGGGGGCCTTGCGCCTGCGCGGCTTGGTGCGGTGGCGCGCGGCGGGGTCCTCGGAATTGGCGTCGATGAAATTCAGCACCAGCGGCCGGATGTCGTTGCGCCACGACCGGCCGGCGAAGATACCGTAATGGCCGGCGTCGGGTTCTACATGGCTGGCTTTCTTGGCGTCCGGCAGGCCGGTCAGCATGTCGAGCGCGGCAACGCACTGCCCCGGCGCCGTGATGTCGTCCTTGCCGCCCTCGACGGTCTTGACCG
>CAZNMK010000581.1:0-1652 GCA_964574045.1 uncultured Roseovarius sp.
CGGGCGTGCGGCCGCCCGGGTGGGCGCGTGCCCGTCGCTGGCGCGACGGGCGGGTGATTCATGTCAAATGCGACGCGGCGTCAGCCGTCCGGGCCTGCCCAGAGCGCCCAGAACGCAAGGAGCGGCGCGGCGCCGCTGCGCATCGCGTGCCCGATGCCGGGCGGGTTGTGGAGCGTGCCGCCCACACCTGGCGAAAACCAGCCGCTCGCGCCGTGGCGGAACTCGCCCTCGCTCAGCACCAGATAGGTTTCCTCGGGCGGATGGCTGTGGTCGGGATAGCGCACATCGGGCGCCATGAGCGACACCCCGAGCCACACATCGCTGCGCCGCTCGAGCCCGCCCGGCCCCACGATCAGCGCGTTGGCGTGCCCGGCCGCGAAACTGGCGCTGGCGTTCGGGCAATCGCCGCTGCGCCGGCGCCAGACGAGGCGCGGCTCGATTGCCGCAAAGGTCTCGGCCACGCGCCGCAGGTCGGGGGCGGCAAAGCGCGCCGGATCGGCCGCATCGCCCAGCAGATCGCAGACCGGCAGCCGCGCGCCGGGCTCGGGGGACACCGCGCCGGGGCGTTGCAGCGCCGCCCCGATCCGACTGACCGAGACGCGGGCGGGCGCATCCGTTGCCCGCGCGCCAAAGGCGGCGAGCGCGGCGTCGAGGAAGGTCTCGAGATCGGCGGGGCGGGATGTCATCGGCGGCCTTTGCGGGGTGTCACGCCCCATATCTGCACATCGCGCGGCGCGGGGCAATCGCCTGTCAGAGCCCGCGGATCCCGCTCAGCGTCAGGTCGGCCACCAGCGTGGCATATTCCGCGCGCGCATCCCCATCGGCGCCGCTGTTCCACATGTAGTGCCAGTTCAGCATCCCGAAGACCGACATCGTCACCGCCCTGAGCCGCGCCGCATCACCGCCCAGCGCGGCGGGCGCGCAATCGCGCAGGATCGCGCCCAGGTGGCGCACCATGTCGCGCTGATAGCCGCGCAGCACGCGCTGTTCGTCGGGCGGCAGGCGGTCGATGCCCGCGACCTGCACGCGGTGCTCGTCATCCGCGCCCCGGTAGGCCAGCAGGATTTCCCGCAAGGTCGCCCGCAACCGCTCCTCGGGCGAAAGCCCCGCCAGGTCGAGCCCGCAGATGCGGTCGCGCAGGCCGCGCAGATAGGTCTCGAGAATGTCGAAGAGGATCGCGTCCTTGCTGCCGTAGTAGTGATAGACATTGGCCTTGGAGATGCCGCAGTCGCGGGCGAGCTGGTTCATCGAGGCGCGGTCGAACCCCTGCGAGGCAAACACGCGCGCCGCCGACTTCAGGATCTGCGCGCGCTTTTCGTCGTGGTCGCGGGCGATTGTCCGGGCCATGCCTCAGCCCCCCGCCGCGCCGGCCGCGGGCGCGTGCCCGTGGCGTCCGATTCCCGCACGGCTCATTCGTCGAACACCGCGCCGCCCGCCGCCCGCGACAGGCCGCGAAAAAGCGCGATGCGCCGCCCGGCGTTGTCGCTGACGGTGACGTCGTAGATGCCGCTGCGCCCGGTCAGGCTGGTCTCTTCGGCCTCCGCCCTCAGCACGTCGCCCGGATGCGCGGGCGCGAGGTAGGTGATCGAGTTGTGCTGCGCCAGCGTGGTCCGGTTGCGGCTGTTGCTGGCATAGGCAAAGGCGCTGTCGGC
>CAZNMK010000582.1:0-1636 GCA_964574045.1 uncultured Roseovarius sp.
ATGCGCGCGCTCTTGAAAAAGGCGCGAATGCCGCGGCTGGGCAAGGCGCTGGAGGGCGGTTAGAGCATATCGCGTTCAATCGGAAAACCCTGGCGCGCCCAGGGCCTGACCCGGGGCCTTGACCTGCCGGCAGAGAGGCCCCGGGTCAGGCCCGGGGCGCGGGGGCGTGAATCCGATCTGGTGCGATGCGCATGACGAGGGCTCTTCCAGGTGCGCCGGGCGGGTGACGTGTCCGAACCGCAAACAGCCCAAACCCCGCTCAGGTTCCCCATTTCGCCTCGAGCGCCTCGATCGCGGCGATGCGCTCGGCCGTCCTGGGGTGGCTCATCAGCCATGCCGGCACGGCGCCGGAACGGGCCTGCGTCAGCGCGTCGAGCTTGGCAAAGAGCGATTTCTGCGCCCCGGTGCCGATCCCGGCCTTGGTCAGCAGCGCGGCGGCGTATTCGTCGGCCTCGTATTCGTCGCCGCGCGACAGCCGCGCCGCCAAGAGCGTGGTCAGGGCGTTGGCGATCCAGATGCCGATCCCCGGCAGAAACCGCGACAGCACCATCGCCAGCGCGGTGCGCAGCGCGTTCTGGCCGGAAAAGTCGATCATCCGCCGCCGCGCATGGCCCAGCGCGACATGGCCGAGTTCATGCGCGATGACGCCGGCCATCTCCTCGGCGCTGATCTCGCCCTGCTGGAACTTGCGGTAGAAGCCGCGGGTGATGAAGATGCGCCCGTCGGGGTCGGCGAGCCCGTTCACCGGGTCGATCTCGTAGATCATGACCGGGATACGCGGCAGGTCGAGCGCGCGCGCCAGCCGGTCGACCGCCTGCTTGAGCCGGGGATCGGCCAGCTCGGTCGAGCGCGCATTCAGCTCGGCCCGCGTGCGCCAGACCGAAAACCGGTACATGGCGAACGCATAGACCAGGGCCAGCAGGATCGGGGTGAACTTGAGCATCACCCGAATATGGGGCAGGGGATGCGGGCCGGCAAGCCGCCGGGCGGCGGCGCTCGCCATTCGTTTCGGGGGTGAAATACCCGCGCGGGGTGGGGGCCTTCGGGGATGTCTGCCCCGCGCGGGCGACTCGTCAATCGAATGTACTCGTAACCGACATGCGACAATCTGGCACCGGAACCGAGCGGGAATTGGGCGCCGCCTTGGTCATTGCAAGAAGGTGTTTGCGCAATTCCGCCCAGGATTCCCCGAAAACGTGTGGCAAAGACTAATCTTTGCCCCGGGGGTGGCGCGCAGTCTGGCGATGGGGCCCCGTTCGGGCGGTGGGGGGGTGGGGCACAGGAAAGGGGCGCCCGCAAGAGGCGCCCCCCGAACTCGTTACCCAAAGCGCCTTGGCGCCTACTCTCGCATCAGTTCCGGGTTCTCCGCCAGCACCCGTGCCTCGCGCACCTTCAGCGTCGGGCGCACCGGCCTGGACCAGGCGGCGACGTCCTCGCGCAGTTGAGGGAATAGCGCCAGGATTTCCTCGCGCGCGTCCTCGGCAAAGGCGCCCAGGCCGACATGGCCGGGGTGAAAGCTCTCCGACGGGATGCCCTCGGCATAGATCAGCTCGTGCCGGTCGAAGAGGATGTGGAAATAGTCCACGTTGCCGCCTTCGAGCTGGAACACGGTCTCGTCGTTGATCAGCGCCTTGGC
>CAZNMK010000583.1:0-1627 GCA_964574045.1 uncultured Roseovarius sp.
CCTTGCGCTCCTGCTCGATCTCGGGCGTCGGCGGCGGCAGGTTGGCGTCGTCGAGTTCGATTTCACAGATGCGGGACATCGGTCGGCCCTCCGGCAATTATCCGGGGCTGAGTAGCGCAGCCCGCCCGCCGGGGCAATCGCCAAGCCGTGCGGGTACCCGGCCGTGGCCGCGGCGTCACGCCCGGGCCGGCCTCATCCCTTGTTCAGCCGGTCCAGCCGTGCCCGCACGCTCAGCCCGTGCGCCTGCAGACTTTCCGAGATCGCCAGCCGCTCGGCCGCCGGTCCGATGGCGTTCAGCGCCTCGGGCGTCATCCGCGCCAGCGTCGTCCGCTTGAGAAAATCCATTACGCTTAGGCCCGAGGAGAACCGCGCCGAACGCGCGGTGGGCAGGACGTGGTTCGGCCCGCCCACGTAGTCGCCGATGGCCTCGGGCGTCCAGGCGCCGAGAAAGATCGCGCCGGCATGGGCGATCCGGCCGGCCAGCGCCTCGGGCTCGGCGACGCACAATTCCAGGTGCTCGGGTGCGATGCGGTCCGCCAGCCTGGCGGCGGTTGCCAGGTCGGGAACCGTGATCACGGCACCGAAATCGCGCCAGCTGGCGGCGGCGATGGCGCGGCGTTCCAACGTCCTCAGCCGCGCCTCGACCGCCTGCACGACCGCGTCGGCAAAGGCGGGGTCATCGGTGATCAGGATCGCCTGCGCGCTTTCGTCGTGTTCGGCCTGGCTCAGCAGGTCGAGCGCGATCCAGTCGGGATCGTTGTCGCCATCGGCGATGACCAGGATTTCGGACGGCCCCGCGATCATGTCGATGCCGACCCGGCCGAAGACCCTCCGCTTGGCGGCCGCTACCCAGGCGTTGCCGGGGCCCGTGATCTTGTCCACCGGGGCGATGGTCTCGGTGCCATAGGCCAGCGCCGCGATTGCCTGCGCGCCGCCGACGCGGTAGATCTCGTCCACCCCCGCCAGCCGCGCCGCCCGCAGCACCAGCGGGTTGGCGACCCCGGCTGGCGTGGGCACGGCAATGGCCAGCCGCCCGACCCCGGCGACCTTGGCCGGGATGGCGTTCATCAGCACCGACGACGGATATGACGCCAGCCCGCCGGGCACGTAGAGCCCTGCCGACGCGACCGGCGTCCAGCGCCAGCCGAGCGTCGCGCCCTGCTCGTCCGTCCAGCTTTCGTCGCGCGGCATCTGGCGGGCGTGATAGGCGCGGATGCGCCCGGCGGCGAGTTCCAGCGCCGCGCGGTCCTCGGCGCTCACCCCGGCCGCCAGCGCGTCGATCTCGTCCGGAGCGAACCGCAGCCGCGCCGGGGTCAGCGTCATCCGGTCGAAACGTTCGGTCAGCTCGATCAGCGCGGCATCGCCGCGGGCGCGCACATCGGCGACGATCGCGGCAACGGCATCGTCGACATCGGCGGCCTCTTCGCGCTTGGCGCCCAGCAGGGCGGCAAAGGCGGCCTCGAAATCTGTGGCGGCGGCATCCAGGAACTGGGGCATCGGGCATCCTTTCGCCGGTGTCTTTAAAGCATCGTCCAGTCGATCAAAACCGCTTCAGCCATGGCATAGAAGGCAGTCCCCGGCCGCGGGTGGGGGTGAAGCCCCCGCCCGGGGGGGCGGCCGGGGGCTG
>CAZNMK010000584.1:0-1625 GCA_964574045.1 uncultured Roseovarius sp.
TCTTTCAGCTCGGACCCTATACCTTCAAGCCGTCGATGAAGATGCTGATCACCGAGAACGACCGCAAGATCCGGCTGACCGAGAAGGAAACCAACATCCTCAAGTTCCTATACCGCTCGACCGAGGGCGTGGTCGCCCGCGACACGCTTTTGCACGAGGTCTGGGGCTACAACGCCGGCGTGACCACCCACACGCTGGAGACGCATATCTATCGCCTGCGCCAGAAAATCGAACCCGACCCTTCCAATGCGCGCCTGCTGGTGACCGAAACCGGCGGCTACCGATTGATGGCCTAGACGGGTTTGACCGAAATCAAGGTCGCCTTTTGCGCGATTCGTTATAGCGGTTTCAATCCCGACACATGTGCGGGTCATCACATGTACCTCCCTGTTGGACTGGCCCCGGCTTTGCCGGGGCCTTTTTTCTGCCACTCACCCCTCTGGCCCCGCGCCCGCGGCCATGCTAGGCGAAGGCGCCGCCACCCTCGGGAAAGCAACGCATGCCCTTCACCATCGCCACCTGGAACATCAACTCGGTTCGCCTGCGCGCCGGTCTCGTCGCCCGGCTGATGCGCGAGGAGGCCCCCGACATCCTGTGCCTGCAGGAATGCAAGAGCCCGGTCGACAAGATACCCGCCGACATCTTTGCATCGCTCGGCTATACCCACATGCTCGCACGCGGCGAAAAGGGCTATAACGGCGTCGCGATCCTGTCCAGGCTGCCGATGACCGAGGCCGGGGCCGAGGATTTCGCCGGGCTCGGCCAGGCCCGCCACATCGCCGGGCGGCTGGAAAACGGGGTCACGATCCACAATTTCTATGTTCCAGCCGGCGGCGACATCCCCGACCGCGAGGCCAACGTCAAATTCGGTCAGAAGCTCGACTACCTCGCCGACATGCGCGACCGCTTCCGCGCCGAGGCGCCGAGGAAATCCATCCTGGTGGGCGACCTCAACATCGCCCCGCGCGAAGACGACGTGTGGTCGCACCGCCAGCTTCTGAAGGTGGTCAGCCACACCCCCGAAGAGGTCGAGCGCCTGGGCGAGGTGATGGACGCGGGCGAGTGGTGCGATATCACCCGCAGCGACATCCCCGAGGGCCAGCTCTACAGCTGGTGGAGCTACCGCGCCCGCGACTGGGACGCGGCCGACCGGGGCCGCCGGCTCGATCATGTCTGGGCCAGCCCCGACATCGCCGCCGCCGCGCATTCGAGCCGCATCCTGCGCGCCGCACGGGGGTGGGAAAAACCCTCCGATCACGCGCCGGTCCTCGCACGCTTCGACCTTTGACACCGCCGGTCGGCGCGCACATATAGGGCGCAACCGATGAAGGAGACGGACATGCTCGAACTGGGTGGAAACACGACCGCCACGCCCGCCGGAGAGCTGGTCAGGGACGTCGCCGAGGCCGATTTCATGGCCGAGGTGATCGAGGCCTCGAACCAGACGCCGGTGATCGTCGATTTCTGGGCGCCCTGGTGCGGGCCGTGCAAGACGCTGGGCCCCGCGCTCGAGGCGGCGGTGACGCGCGCCCGCGGCGCGGTGCGGATGGCCAAGGTCAATGTCGACGAGAACCAGGCGATCGCGGCGCAGCTGCGCATCCAGTCGATCCCCACGGTCTATGCCT
>CAZNMK010000585.1:0-1614 GCA_964574045.1 uncultured Roseovarius sp.
TCAGCACCGTCGCGCGATAGGCCTGCCCGCCGCCCGGCGGCCGGCCATAGCCGGTGGTGATCACGCCGGTGAAGGGATCGGCGCTCTGCACCGGCAGAAAGTTCAGCGTTTCCAGCGTCGCCGTCCACAGATAGCGGTTCACCTTCACCTTGGCGCCGCCATCCTTGAAGATGTCGAAGATGCTCGACCCGTCGTCGACCCCCGAAGTGGTCTTTTCGGGGCCGGATTCGACGACAAAGGCGTCGTCGCGGATCTTGCGGTCCTTGAACCCTCCGCAGGAGGCGACCAGCCCCAGGCAGGCCAACGCCAGAACGGCTGTATTCAAACGGAAGTGTATCATCATCGGGGTCCGCAGCTGTTTCCCCTCTACTATCCAAGCTCGCGAAGCGGGGCAAGGAATTTACCCGTCCGGCGGCGGCACCTTGGGAAAGGGCAGGGATGCCGCCGCCGCCGCGGGCCGGGGCATTGGACAGCGCCGGAGGCTTGTGGCAGACAGACGGCCGGGGCCGGCGACCGGGAGAGACACCGCAAATGAGCCTGCAAGACATCGCCCTGCGCATCCGCAAGGCCGAAGCCGCCGCCGGCCGGGAACCGGGCAGCGTCCGGCTGGTCGCGATCTCGAAGCAACAGCCCGACGAGCGCGTCGAGGCAGTGCTGAATGCCGGTCACCGGCTCTTTGGCGAAAACCGCGTGCAGGAGGCGGCGGCCAAGTGGCCGGGCTTTCGCGAGCGCTTCGCCGATATCGAACTGCACCTTGTCGGCCCGCTGCAGACCAACAAGGCGCGTCAGGCGTTCGGGCTGTTCCAGGCGATCCATTCCGTCGACCGCCCCAAGCTGGCCCGCACCATCGCGCGGCTGGCGCAGGAAGAGGGGCACTGCCCCGATCTGTTCATCCAGGTCAATACCGGCGAAGAGCCGCAAAAGGCCGGCATCCTGCCCGCCGGGGCGGACGAATTCATCGCCGGGTGCGCGGCGATGGACCT
This sequence comes from uncultured Roseovarius sp., assembly GCA_964574045.1. Classification (GTDB taxonomy): domain Bacteria; phylum Pseudomonadota; class Alphaproteobacteria; order Rhodobacterales; family Rhodobacteraceae; genus Roseovarius. The sequence goes on from CAZNMK010000585.1 coordinate 984, forward strand.
GCCCGTGCGCGGGCTGATGTGCATCCCCCCCGTCGATGAGGAGGCCAGCCTGCATTTCGCCCTGCTGGCCAGGATCGCGGCGCGCAACGGGCTGGCCGGGCTGTCGATGGGCATGAGCGACGATTTCGAAAAGGCGATCGCCTTTGGCGCCACCCATGTGCGGGTGGGCAGCGCGATATTCGGCGCGCGCGGCGGCTGAGGGCAGGTTTTCCTTGGCCGGACGGGAGTTACCCCCCTAGACTGGGGCATCACCGCCACCCCGTAGAGGAGAGATCGCCATGCGCATCGTATTCGCCGCCCTCGCGGCGCTGGGACTGTCGGCCACCGCCGCCGCCGCCGAGTTCGCCATCAGTTTCCAGTGGGGCGCCACCCCGGCCTGCAACACCGGCCGCGCCAAGACCGTCGGCAGCCCGCAATTCGTGGTCCGCGGACTGCCGACGGGCACCGATTCGGTCGAATTCCGGATGAAGGATCTGGACGCGCCCCGCTACAATCACGGCGGCGGCAAGGTCAGCATGTCGCGCAACGGCACCGTGCCCGCCGGGGCGTTCCGCTACAAGGGCCCGTGCCCGCCGCGCCAGGTGCACCGCTACCGCTGGACCGCGACCGCACGCCAGGGGGGCAAGGTGCT
>CAZNMK010000586.1:0-1610 GCA_964574045.1 uncultured Roseovarius sp.
TCGACGCTTTCGCTGCCGACGCTGAGCTTGATGAGGTGCAGGCTGGCCAGGGCGAATCTCCCGATGCGCGTGACACATATCGTAGAGGGCTAGGATCGGACTTCAATAGGTGGTATCGTGGAGGGCCCTCACGCAACCAATTATCCGACTTATGCCGCGTTCAATCGGAAAATACCCGCGCCCCGGGCCCGACCCGGGGCCTCGACCAGCCGGCACAGACGCCCCGGCCCGGGCGGCGGCTCCGGCCGGGCGCGACACGTCGCCGCCCCGGACCGCGCCGCCATGACCCGTTTCGCCGCCCCAATCGCCGAATCGATCTGGGACCTGAAGTATCGCTTCAGGGCTGCGGACGGCACGCCCCGCGATCGCACGGTCGAGGACAGCTGGCGCCGGGTGGCGCGCGCGCTGGCCGCGCCCGAGGCCGAGCCGCAGCTGTGGGAAGACCGCTTTTACGCCGCGCTTCAGGATTTCCGCTTTCTGCCCGCAGGCCGCATCCTTGCCGGGGCCGGCACCGGGCGCGAGGTGACGCTCTTCAACTGCTTCGTCATGGGCACCATCCCCGACAGCCTCGACGGTATCTTCAACGCCCTGCGCGAGGCGGCGCTGACGATGCAGCAGGGCGGCGGCATCGGCTACGATTTCTCGACCATCCGCCCACGCGGCGCCGAGGTGAGAAGCGTCGCCGCCGACGCCAGCGGACCGCTTTCGTTCATGGATGTGTGGGACGCGATGTGCCGCACGATCATGAGCGCGGGATCGCGCCGGGGCGCGATGATGGCGACGATGCGCTGCGACCACCCCGACATCGAGGATTTCATCGCCGTCAAGGCCGATCCGGCGCGGCTGAGGATGTTCAACCTCTCGGTACTGGTCACCGATGCCTTCATGGCCGCCGTGCGCGACGACGGTCCGTGGGAGCTGCAGTTCGGCGGCAAGGTCTATCACACGCTCCCGGCGCGCGATCTGTGGAACCGGATCATGCAGGCGACCTACGATTTCGCCGAGCCGGGGGTGATCTTCATCGACCGCATCAACGCGATGAACAACCTTGCCTATTGCGAGACGATCTCGGCCACCAACCCCTGCGGCGAACAGCCGCTGCCGCCCTATGGCGCGTGCCTGCTGGGCTCGGTCAACCTGGCGCGGCTGGTGCGCGGCCCGTTCGAGGAGGGCGCCCATATCGACGAAGGCGAACTCGACGAACTGGTCGCCACCGCGGTGCGGATGATGGACAACGTCGTCGACGTGTCGCGCTTTCCGCTCGAGGCGCAGCGGCGCGAGGCACGGACCAAGCGGCGCATCGGGCTGGGGGTGACCGGGCTCGCGGATGCGCTGATCATGAAGGGGTTGCGCTATGGCTCGCCCGAGGCCGCCGCCCAGACCGAGGGCTGGCTGCACCGGATCGCGCGCGCGGCCTATAGTGCGTCGGTGGCGCTGGCGCGCGAGAAGGGGGCGTTCGAGCTTTTCGAGGCCGACGCTTTCCTGAAGAGCGGCACCATGCAGGCGATGGACGCCGACATCCGCGACGAGATCGCCCGCCACGGCATCCGCAACGCCCTGCTGACCTCGATCGCGCCCACCGGCACGATCAGCCTTTACGCCGGCAACGT
>CAZNMK010000587.1:0-1603 GCA_964574045.1 uncultured Roseovarius sp.
CCGCCGAATGGCGCCCCCTTCCACGCGCATGTGATGCTTGGCGGCGCGTTGCCGGACATGGGAATCGGGACGCTGGTCGCCGCCCTGGCGGAGGGGTGCGGCCCCGACCGCATGCCGCCGCCGGTGGTGGCACTGCTGCCGCACGACGCCGCCGCGCAGCGTGCCGCCGCGCTGGCCAGCGGTGCCAGCGACGTCATCACCCGGCCGGTCGAGCACCGCTTTCTGCTGGCGCGGCTGCGGGCGCTCTTGCGGCAGCGCCATCTCGACGCCGATCTGGGGGTGCCGGCGGCCACCGCCGACGCGCTCGGCCTCGCCGAAGAGCCGGGCGCGTTCCGCCATCCGGCGCGGCTGGCCGTCCTTGCCGGCACCGCGGCGCGCGCGCACGCCCTTCGCCAGCGCCTGGCGCCGGCACTGCCGGACGTCAGCTGCACCTTCGCCGAGGACGGGGCGGGGGCGATGGCGGCGCTGCGCGGCGGCGCCGACGCCGTGCTGCTGGAGGTGGGCGAGGCCAACCTCGACACCGCGCCCGGCCTTCTGGCCGAATTGCTGGCCGCCCCTGCGACCCGCCATGCCCGGATCGTCGCCCTGCTCGACCGCCCCGCCGCCGACCTGGCGGTGCCGTTGCTGGACATGGGCGCCAGCGAGGTTCTGCCGATGCCGGTCGACGACCGCGAGCTGACGCTGCGGCTTGCCGCCCAGATCGCGCAAAAGACCCGGGCCGACGCGCTGCGCGGCCGGCTGGAAAGCGGGCTGCAGGCCGCCGTCGTCGACCCGCTCACCGGGCTTTACAACCGCCGCTACGGGCTGAGCTTTCTCCGGCGTATCCTGGCCGAGCCGCACCGGGGCAGCGGCAGCTGCGCGGTGATGGTGGCCGATCTCGATCATTTCAAGGCGGTCAACGACGGCTTTGGCCATGCCGCCGGCGACCGGGTGCTGGCGCAGGTCTCGGCGCGGATGCGGGCCGCTCTGCCCGCGGGTTCGATGATCGCCCGGCTGGGGGGCGAGGAATTCGCGATTGTCGTTCCCGACACCACGCCGGACGCGGCGCGCGCGCTGGCCGGCGCGATCTGCCGCCGGGTCCGCGAGGCGCCCGTGGCGCTGCCGGGCGGGGCGGGGGCGGTGACGGTCACGGTCAGCATCGGGGTAACGCTGGCCCCGCCCGACCCCGGCGCCGGCCCGGCCCAGGCCGAGGCGCTGCTGGCCGAGGCCGACCGCGCGCTCTATGCGTCGAAGTCCGGCGGACGCAACACCGTCACCTTTCGCTGCCGCCCGGCGGCCTGAGCGCACCGCCATCCCTGTGGCGGCGCTGCAACTCGCTCTCCAGCCGGTCGGCATAGGCCGCACGTTCGGCATCGTCCATTTCCGCCAGCCGCGCCACCAGCAGCGCCTGGCCCCGGTCGATCCGTTCCTGGAACCGCTGCTGCATCCGGGCGAGGCGTGCCCCGACCGCCCCCGGATCGAACGGCGTCGCCCGCAGGTCGGCGGCAAGACCCGCCAGTTCCTCGCGCATCCGCTCGTGCGACCAGCCACGGTCGCGATGGGCGGCATGCATCTCTCGGGCCAGCGCGCGGCGGTCGCCGGGGTCCAGCGCGCGGGTCAGCGG
>CAZNMK010000588.1:0-1601 GCA_964574045.1 uncultured Roseovarius sp.
AGATCGTGGGATAATTCCTTGGCTTGCCACCATATAAAGCGTAGTGTGGCCCAAAACGCCGTCAGAGCCGGGAGCCGCCCAGATGGCCCAGCCGGAGCGTGAGCTCGCGCCGCAGTTTTCACAACCGATCCGTCAGATCATCCTGATGCTGATCGTTCTCGGGCTGACCGGGTTCGGCGCCTTCGTGGCGCTGCCGCGGGTGCTGCCGGTGTTCGAGGCCAATCTCTATCTCAACGGGTTCATCCTGTTCGTCTTCGTCATCGGCGTGCTGGCCTGTTTCTGGCAGGTCTTTCAGCTGACGGGTTCGGTCCGCTGGATCGAGGATTTCGCGACCGGCAGGCCTGGACACACCGATTTCACCGCGCCGCGCCTGCTGGCACCGCTGGCGTCGCTGATGCGGCAGCGCAGCGGCAGCCGGATGCAGATCGCCTCGACCTCGGCGCGTTCGATCCTCGACTCCGTGGCCCAGCGTATCGACGAGGCGCGCGAGATCACGCGCTATATCGTCAACCTGCTGATCTTTCTGGGCCTTCTGGGCACCTTCTACGGTCTTGCCACGACGGTGCCGGCGGTGGTGGACACCATCCGCAACCTCGCCCCGCAGGAGGGCGAAGGCGGGGTCGAGGTGTTCAACCGCCTGATGACCGGGCTCGAGGCGCAGCTCGGCGGCATGGGGGTGGCGTTCGCGTCGTCGCTTCTGGGGCTGGCGGGGTCGCTGGTAGTGGGGCTGCTGGAACTCTTTGCCGGTCACGGCCAGAACCGTTTCTACCGCGAGCTGGAGGAATGGATTTCGTCGATCACCCGGGTGGGTTTCGCCGCGGGCGACGGCGAAGGCGCGGGCGAGCATGGCATGGTTTCGGGCGTGCTGGACCAGATGAGCGAACAGATGGACGCCCTGCAGCAGCTCGTCACCCAGTCCGATGTCAGCCGCGCCATGGTCGATGAAAAGCTGGGCGTGCTGGCGGATTCGATCGAGCGGCTCACGCGCCGGATGTCCGAGACCAGCCCGGTGAACACCGCGATGATGCAGGTCGCCGACGGGCAGGACCGGCTGATTGCCGCGATCGAGGCACGGGTGGTGCCCGGCGAGACCGGCCTCGACGCCGAAAGCCGGATGCGGCTGCGCTCGATCGACGTGCAGATGCTGCGCATCCTCGAAGAGATCAGCGCCGGCCGGCAGGAGACGATGACCGAGATCCGCACCGACCTGGCGGCGCTGACCAAGATCTTCAACCAGCTGCGCAAGTCCGAGGCCGGACAGCGCCGCGCCGCCGCGCGGCCGCAGCCGGGCTCCGGCGATACCGGGGCCGGGGAGGGCTAGGCGGTGGCGCTTTCCCGCCGCACCGGCAATCGTTTCCAGGCGTCGATCTGGCCGGGATTCGTCGATGCGATGACGGCGCTTTTGCTGGTGCTGATGTTCGTGCTGTCGATCTTCATGATCGTGCAGTTCGTCCTGCGCGAGACGATCACCGGGCAGGCGGACAAGCTCGACGCGCTGTCGGCCGAGGTGGCGGCGCTGTCGCGGGCGCTGGGGCTCGAGCGCGACAAGAGTGCGGGCCTGACCGACCGGGTGGGCGAGCTGACCGCGACGCTGGGCGACG
>CAZNMK010000589.1:0-1599 GCA_964574045.1 uncultured Roseovarius sp.
GATCGAGCGGTCGACATGGCTCTCGGCGGCGAGATGCATCACCGCGTCGGGGGCGTGCTCGGCAAAGATGCGCGCCAGAGCGGCGCGGTCGCGGATGTCGGCGTGCTCGAACCGGTAGAGCGGGCTTTGCGCCGCCTCGGCCACGTTCTCGGGCCGGCCGGCATAGGTCAGCGCATCGAGGTTGACGACCTCGTGCCCCCGCGCCACCGCCAGCCGCACCACCGCCGAACCGATGAAGCCGCAGCCGCCCGTGACGAGTAATCTCATGCCGTGCCCTCCCGGTGACGAACCAGCCGCGACGTGGTCGGCCCGTTGTCGGCAAGCGATGCCCCGGCGTCAAGCCCCGCACCCGCGCGCGCCTCGCAAACGGCGTCGACGCCCCGCTCCGCAGGGCGGAGACCTTGCTCCGCGTTTGGCGGAGGAATGACACGGGCCGGCGTTCTCCCGGCGAGGGATTCGTCGAGCACGGGATGTCGCTGAAAGAAGAACCGAAGATGCGACAAGGCGGAACAGATGAGCGCACGAACGAAAAACGCCCCGGGGCGAACCGGGGCGCATTCATCGGCACGGGTGGACCCCCTCAGCGGCGGATGCCGAGGCGCTTGATCAGGTCCTGATAGCGGCCTTCGTCCTTGCCCTTGAGGTAGTCGAGCAGCTTGCGACGCTGGGCCACAAGCATCAGCAACCCGCGGCGGCCGTGGTTGTCTTTCTTGTGGGTCTTGAAATGCTCGGTCAGCGTGGAAATGCGCGAGGTCAGGATCGCCACCTGCACCTCGGGCGAGCCGGTGTCGCCCTCCTTGGTGGCGTATTCCTTGATGACGCGGGCCTTTTCTTCGACGGTGATCGACATCGGGGTCTCCTTTCGGATCGGGGGTGAAGGGCGCAAGCCGGGATGTCGTCCAGCAAGGTCCTGTGGGAGATATCCGCCGACACAAGCGGCAGATGCGCGCGTATAGGGGGAATCGACCGAAATGAAAAGGGGAATTCCTTCCACACCGGCCCCGACGCCTCAGACGAGGCCACGCGGCACCAGCGCGATATCGTCAAGTCCGATACCCCCGGCGGTATGGACCAGCGCCACCTCGGCGCCGTCGACGAGCACCCGAAAGAGCCCCTCTTCCCCGGCGTCGCGCAGCAGATCGACCTCCGGCGCCGGTCCGTCGTCGTCGTACTCAATCAGCAGGCTGTCCTCGCCGGAAACGAAATCCATGATCTCGGTCGCCGCGCCGGCGCCGGTATCACCGCCCAGCAGGATGCTGTCGGCGCCCGCGCCCCCGGTGACGACATCGCCCGCCCCGGCGAAAATCTGATCGGCCCCATCGCCGCCATTGAGATAGTCGATTACGCCGTCATCCTCGCCCCGCGGCCCGAGCCCGTTCACCACATCGTCGCCAAAGCCGCCGAAAAGCGTATCCGCACCCGCCCCGCCGGTCAGCGTGTCGTTGCCCCAATAGCCGTGCACCGCGTCATCGCCTGCGCCGCCATCGGCCACATCATCGCCCATGCCACCGAACAGGCTGTCGTCGCCCGCGCCACCCAGCAGGGTGTCGTCGCCGCCATGTCCGTAAAGATCGTCGTCGCCGCTGCCGCCCTCCGCCA
>CAZNMK010000590.1:0-1597 GCA_964574045.1 uncultured Roseovarius sp.
ATGCCGTCCGGTCCCGGCCCGAAGCGCACGTAGACGAGGAACACGTCGGCCGAGGTGGAGTGAGTGGAGAAAACCTTGGTGCCCGACACCCGCCAGCCCTTGCCATCGGGGACTGCCTTCGTCTGCAGCTCGGTCACGGCCGAGCCGGCACCAGGCTCGGACATTGCGAGCGAAATCACGCTTTTTCCTGACAGAAGACCGGGTAGAAACCGCTCTTTCTGGGCGGGGGTCGCGTATTCCGAGAAGGTGCGGATCGGCCCGAAATTGCCCGCCTGAATGACATCGGCACTCTTCGGACAAACGAGCGCAACTTGTTCGATGGCGATTACGGCATCCATGAGCGCACCGCCCCAGCCGCCATCCTCCTCGGGAATCGTTATTCCCAACAGGCCCTGTGCCGCGAGCTTTTCGCTCACATCGTCAGCAATTTGGTCGGACTTCGTCCGTTCGTGCGCGCCGGCAGCCAGCTCGCGGCGTGCGAAGCGGGATACGCTGTCGCGAAACATCTCTTGTTCAGGTGTGAAGGTGAAGTCCATGGAAAACCCTCTGGTTGTCCGCACCGTGACAGGATGTCCAAGGGGCTTCGAATGAAGAATACTCAGCCAACCCCTACAAAATGTCACGGAGATGGCGAACGAAATGACGGTAAGAATTCAGTCAGTGGGATTCTGATGGGGCGTGTAGAAAGATGAACCAACTCGAACCTGACCGCATGATACTGGAAAGCGGCTGGAGCGATCTGCGCCAGTACCGCGATCCCCCCGAAATCGACCTCGACCGACTCAACGGCTGGCGTATGAACCGGCTGCGCGAGCAGATGCGTCTGCATGACGTTGCCGCTTTGGTTCTGGTGAACCCGGTCTCGCTGCGCTATGCGGTCGGATACGCCACCTACATGCCGTTCCAGTCCCGCATCCCGTCGACTTACCTGTTTCTCGGGCAAGAGGGCGACATCGACATCTACGGCGCCTATGCCGATAGCCCTCTCATCACCAACAGCTTTCCTACCCGCGGCATCAGCGTGTTCGACGGCGGCGATCAGATGTCCGAGGGGGCGAGGCTTCTGGCCGACGACCTCGTGAAATACGTTTCGAAACTGGGAACCGACAGCCGGCGCGTAGCCATCGAAATGGTCAATCCATCGGTCACCCAGGCATGCCTGCAACGCGGTCTCGAGGTTATGGATGGCCTGGCCCTGTCGGAAATGGCGCGAGTCATCAAGTCCGAGGACGAATTGGCCTGCATGCGCTGGTCGGTGGCCGTGGCCGAGTTAGGCATCGCCAAGGTAAAGGAGGCCATCCGCCCCGGCGTCACGGAAACCCAGCTTTTCGGAATTCTCAACTACACCAACCTGTGCAACCACGGCGAATGGCACGATGGCCGTATGCTGGCCTCGGGGCCGCGGACCAATCCCTGGCTGCAGGAGGCTTCGCAGCGGAAGGTGGAATCGGGAGATCTGGTCGGTTTCGACACCGACATGGTGGGTCCGATGGGATATTTTTGCGACATATCGCGTACGATGCATTGCGGACCGGCGAAGCCGACAAAGCGGCAAAAGGAACTCTACCGGCTCGCAGCGGAAGAGATCGCGCACAAC
>CAZNMK010000591.1:0-1596 GCA_964574045.1 uncultured Roseovarius sp.
GCCTCGCCCGAGAACGGCGGCATGGGCCTGCCGATGGCGCTGACGACCGCCGTCAACGAGATGATGAGCAGCGCCTGCCTGAGCCTGCAGCTGGCGCCGCTGATGACCCAGGGCCAGATCGAGGCGCTGGAACACCACGCCAGCGAGGAAATCCGGCGCACCTACCTGCCGAAACTGATCTCGGGGCAATGGGCCGGCACCATGAACCTGACCGAGCCGCAGGCCGGCAGCGACGTGGGCGCGCTCGGCACCCGCGCCGAACCCAACGCGGACGGCGGCTATGCCATCAGCGGGCAGAAGATTTTCATCAGCTGGGGCGACAACGACTTCACCGAAAACGTCTGTCACCTGGTGCTGGCGCGGCTGCCCGGCGCGGTTGCGGGGACCAAGGGGATCAGCCTTTTCCTGGTGCCCAAGTTCATTCCCGACAATACCGGCGCGCCGGGGCGGCGCAACGGCGTCAACGTCGTCAGCCTCGAGCACAAGATGGGCCTCCATGGCAGCCCCACGGCGGTGATGGAATACGACCGCGCCACCGGCTGGCTGGTGGGCGCGGAACACGACGGCATGCGGGCGATGTTCACCATGATGAACAACGCCCGGCTCGGGGTCGGCGTGCAGGGCATCGGCGTGGCCGAGGCCGCCTGCCAGCACGCTCTGGCGCACGCGATGGAGCGCCGCCAGGGCCGCGGCCCGCTGTCCGAAGGCGAGGGCACCGGCGCCATCGTCGATCACGCCGATGTGCGGCGGATGCTGGCGACGATGCGGGCCGAGACCTTTGCCGCGCGCGCCATCGCGCTGGCCAACGCGGTGGCGATCGACCTCGCCCGTGCTACCGGCGGGGCCGGCCCGGCCGCGCGCGCCGCGCTGCTCACCCCGATCACCAAGGCGTTTGGCACCGCGACCGGCATCCGCGTCGCCGATCTCGGCGTGCAGGTCCATGGCGGCATGGGCTATATCGAGGAGACCGGCGCGGCGCAGTATCTGCGCGACGTGCGGGTGACGGCGATCTACGAGGGCACCAACGGCATCCAGGCGATGGATCTTGCCGGGCGCAAGCTGATGGATGGCGGCGAGGCGGCGTTTGCGCTGATCGGCGAGATCGAGGGCCGCGCCGAGGCCGCGCGCGGCCGCCTGCCCGATCTCGCCGGGCCGGTCCGGGCGGCGGCCGAATCGTTGCGCGAGGCGACCGGATGGATGCTGGAGCAGTCCGACATGACCGAGCGCTTCGCCGGCGCGATGCCCTATCTCATGGGCTGGGCACGGGTGCTGGGCGGGCATTTCCACCTGGCCGCCGCGCTGGCCGAGGATGGCGAAGGCGGCGCGACTTCGCGCACGCGGCTGGCGCGGTTCTACATTACCCGGCTTCTGCCCGAACACGGCGCGCTGCTGGCGCAGGCCACATCCGGGGCGGGCGACCTTTACGCGCTCACGCCCGGGGATCTGGTGGCATGATGGATGGCGGGGCGAACATACTGCGCTATCCCCATGCCGAGCCGCCCGGCTGGGGCGAAGCGATCGAGATGGCCGAGGGCGTGCTCTGGATCCGCCTGCCGCTGCCGATGGCGCTCGATCACGTCAATATCTACGCGCTCG
>CAZNMK010000592.1:0-1593 GCA_964574045.1 uncultured Roseovarius sp.
GTCGTGGCGCACGAGGAACTGGGCGCGCTGTCGATCGCGCACATGGACTGCGACGCCTTCTACGCCAGCGTCGAGAAGCGCGACCGGCCCGAGGTGCGCGACGTGCCGGTGATCGTCGGCGGCGGCAAGCGCGGCGTCGTCACCACCTGCTGCTACATCGCCCGCATCCGCGGCGTGCGCTCGGCGATGCCTATGTTCCAGGCGCTGAGACTGTGCCCCGACGCGGTGGTGCTGAAACCGCGGATGGAGGCCTATGCCCAGGTCTCGCGCCGGATCAGGGCGATGATGCTGGAGCTGACGCCGGACGTGGAGCCGCTGTCGCTCGACGAGGCGTTTCTGGATCTCACGGGCACCGCGCGGCTGCACGGCGCGCCGCCGGCGGTGCTGCTGGCGCGGCTTCTGCGGCGGATGGAGGGCGAGTTGGGCATCACCGGCTCTGTCGGGCTCAGCCACAACAAGTTCCTGGCCAAGCTGGCCTCTGACCTCGACAAGCCGCAGGGGTTCTCGGTAATCGGGCAGGCCGAAACGGATGCCTTTCTGCGCGACCGCCCGGTCAGCCTGATCTGGGGCGTCGGCGCGGCCGCGCGCGCCGCGCTCGAGGCCGCGGGCATCCGCAGCTTTGCCGACCTGCGGCGCTGGGAAAAGGCCGATCTCATCGCCCGGTTCGGGGCGGGCGGCGGGCGGCTGTGGCACCTGGCGCGCGGTCAGGACAGCCGCAGGGTGACGGCAAACGCGCCGATGAAGTCGATCTCGAACGAGACCACATTCGCCGAGGATACCTCCGATATCGACCGGCTGGAGGGGCACTTGTGGCGGCTGTCGGAAAAGGTCTCGGACCGGGCCAAGGCCAGGCAGATGGCCGGGCGGGTGGTGACGCTCAAGCTCAAGCGTGCCGATCACTCCATGCTGACCCGGCGGCGGTCGCTGCGCGAGCCCACCCAGATGGCCGACACCGTCTGGCGCACGGCGCAGCAGCTGCTGACCCAAGTCGGGGGCACGGCATCCTATCGCCTGATCGGGGTCGGCCTGTCCGATCTCGGCCCCGCCCGGCCGGGCGATGCGCCGGGCGACCTGCTGGACCCGCAGGCGCGCGTGCGCGGACTGGCCGAACGTGCCACCGACGACATCCGCCGCCGTTTCGGACCCGATGCGATCGTCAAGGGGCGCAGCCTGCGCTGATATGCGCGGCCGGCCCCTATTCCGCCGCGAGGGGGCGTTTCTCGGGGCGGCCGATGGCGGCGATATCGGCGATCGCCCCCTCGATCAGCCTCTTGAAACCCTCGAAATCGGCGGTCGGGCGGATGGTCCGTTCGTCCATGTAAAGGGCGCGGTCGATCTCGATCTGCAACGCGTGACAGCCCGCCGCCGGGCGGCCGTAATGCTGCACCACGAAGGCGCCGGCGAAGGGCGTGTTGCGGGCCACCGCCAGCCCGGCATCGTGGAAGGCGCGCTCGACGCGGTCGACCACCTCTTCGCTCGCGGCGGCGCCGAAGCGGTCGCCCAGCACGACCTCGGCCCGCCCGAGCCCCGAGCGCGCGACCTGGTCCATCGCCTCGTGCGGCATCGAATGGCAGTCGATCAGGATCGCCCGGC
>CAZNMK010000593.1:0-1580 GCA_964574045.1 uncultured Roseovarius sp.
AAAAAACTTGAAGCAACGGCCGGATCGACCAAACTTTAATTCCGAGAGGCCATGTTGCCGGGGCCGCCCCGGCACACAGATCGAAAGGAGCACATCGAAGTGCCGTCATTCTCGACCACACTGGAGCAGGCAATTCACGCGGCGCTCGCGCTGGCCAATGCGCGCCGGCACGAATTCGCCACGTTGGAACATCTGCTGCTGGCCCTGATCGACGAGCCCGACGCGGGCCGCGTGCTCAAGGCGTGCTCGGTCGATACCGAGGATCTGCGCTCGACCCTGGTCGATTTCATCGACGACGATCTGGCCAATCTCGTCACCGATATCGACGGCTCCGAGGCGGTGCCGACGGCAGCGTTCCAGCGCGTCATCCAGCGCGCCGCCATCCACGTGCAATCCTCCGGCCGGACAGAGGTGACCGGCGCCAACGTGCTGGTCGCGATCTTTGCCGAACGCGAATCGAACGCCGCCTATTTCCTGCAGGAACAGGACATGACCCGCTATGACGCGGTGAATTTCATCGCCCATGGCGTCGCCAAGGACCCCGCCTATGGCGAAAGCCGCCCGGTGCAGGGCGTCAACGACATGGAGGGCGAGAAATCCAAGCCCGACAGCGGCGCCGAGGCCGTCGAGGCGGGCGAAAGCGCGCTGGCCAAGTACTGCGTCGACCTCAACGCCAAGGCGCGGCGCGGCGACATCGACCCGCTCATCGGCCGCGACCACGAAGTCGAGCGCTGCATCCAGGTGCTGTGCCGGCGGCGCAAGAACAACCCGCTGCTGGTCGGCGATCCCGGCGTCGGCAAGACCGCCATCGCCGAGGGGCTGGCGCACAAGATCGTGCAGGGACAGACCCCCAAGGTGCTGTCCGGGACCACGATCTATTCGCTCGACATGGGCGCGTTGCTGGCCGGCACCCGCTATCGCGGCGATTTCGAGGAGCGGCTCAAGGCGGTGGTGAACGAACTCGAGGATCATCCCGACGCGGTGCTCTTCATCGACGAGATCCACACCGTGATCGGCGCCGGCGCCACCTCGGGCGGGGCGATGGACGCCTCGAACCTGCTGAAGCCGGCCCTGCAGGGCGGCAAGCTGCGCTGCATGGGCTCCACCACCTTCAAGGAGTTCCGCCAGCATTTCGAAAAGGATCGCGCGCTCTCGCGCCGCTTCCAGAAGATCGACATCGTCGAGCCCACGGTCGAGGACACGGTCAAGATACTGCGCGGCCTCAAGCCCTATTTCGAAGAACATCACAGCGTCAGGTACACCAGCGAGGCGATCCGCTCGGCGGTCGACCTCTCGGCGCGCTACATCAACGACCGCAAGCTGCCCGACAAGGCCATCGACGTCATCGACGAGGCCGGCGCGGCGCAGCACCTGGTGGCGGCGTCCAAGCGGCGCAAGTCGATCGGCCCGAAAGAGATCGAGGCGGTGGTGGCCAAGATCGCACGCATCCCGCCCAAGAGCGTCAGCAAGGACGACGCCGAGGTGCTCAAGGACCTCGAAGCCAAGCTCAAGCGCGTGGTCTTCGGCCAGGACAAGGCCATCGAGGCGCTGGCGAGCGCGATCAAGCTGGCGCGCGCCGG
>CAZNMK010000594.1:0-1567 GCA_964574045.1 uncultured Roseovarius sp.
CCGCGGCCCAGGCGGGCTGGATCGACGGCGACCGCGCGATGATGGAAAGCCTCATGGCCTTCAGGCGCGCGGGCTGCGACGGCATCCTCACCTATTTCGCGCCCCGGGCCGCCCGCATGCTCGGCTGACAGCCCGTCCCGGCCGTCCAACAGCAGATGAAAAACACGGCACAACTCATTCATCTTGCAAAAAATACTCAAACGATACCCTTCGCCGAACCGCACCGCCGGCGGGCTTGGGCGGCATCCCGCCCAATGGGCGCTTTGCGGGTGACACTGCCGGCGCTTCTGCCTATACTGGCGGCGACCGGCAGAACAACAAGGCCGGCAGCGGCATCAGGCAGCGACAGGCGGAAACCATGAGCATACTTTCCAGACGTACTTTCACCATGGGCGTTCTCGCGGGCACCCCGTTCCTGGCGGGCTGCGGCAACGGCGTCGGCAGCAACAAGGGGCAGGAAATCGACGCCCGCGTCGATGCGACCCAGAACTATCTCTATACCACCTACCCGGCGACGCGCGAGATCGCCAACAAGGCCACGGGCATGCTGGTCATGCCGCTGGTGACCGAGGGCGGCTTTATCGTCGGGGGCGGCTACGGGCGCGGCGCGCTGCGCGTGGGCGGGGTGACGGTCGACTACTATTCGGCCACCAAGGGCAGCGTCGGGCTGCAGATCGGCGCCCAGCAATTCGCCCATGTCCTCTTTTTCATGACCGAGGATTCGCTGGCGCGCTTTCGCCGCGCATCGGGCTGGGTCGCCGGCGCGGACGTGGAATACGTCTTCAGCGACCAGGGCGGCAACCTGCGCGCCGACACGGTGACGACGACGGCGCCTGTGGTCGCGGTCGTCTTCGGCCAGGCCGGCGCGCTGGTGGGCGCCTCGCTCGAGGGCATGAAATACACCCGCATCATCCCCTGAGCGCGGCCCCGCGCGCTCAGTTCAGACGGAATTCCCCCACCACCTGACGCCATTCGCCAGGCGCGATCATCTTGCGGTGGGTGAACTGGACCGAATGCAGCGGCCCCTCGATCCGTTCCAGCCAGAACTCGATGAACCTGAACAGTCGCGGGTGATCCGGTGCGGTGTCGTAATCCTGCCAGACGAAGGAATTGAGCACATGCGCGTAGTCGGGCATCCGGTAGAAGAACTCCGCCGTGGTCAGCCCGTAGCCCCTGAGCATCATTTCCGTTTCAGACATCTTCATTTTCCTGCTCCTTTTCATGCCTGACAGGGGAAGGATGGCACATGTTTTTTACTTTTCAATAAAAACAGTATGTTAGCAGCCGTCCTCCGTGGCTGCCAGCGAGCCGACCGCATCGCCGCCGCGCCCTGGGCATTGCACCCCATATCCGGGCTCTGATATAACCGCGACAACAAGATATTGAGAAAACAGAACAGGACGGGCCCCAGGTGAGCGACACGCCGGAAACCCCTGAAAATCCAGACGAAACGCCGCCCGAACGCCCGGTTCATCACGGTCCGGTGATTTCGATCACCGAGGAGATGAAGACCTCCTACCTCGATTACGCGATGAGCGTGATCGTCAGCCGCGCGCTTCCCGATCTT
>CAZNMK010000595.1:0-1562 GCA_964574045.1 uncultured Roseovarius sp.
AATGTATCGCGGCATCGAGGAGGCCGGGATCACCCACGTGCTGGCGCGCCACGAACAGGGAGCCGGGTTCATGGCCGACGGCTATGCCCGCGCCACCGGCCGCCCCGGCGTGGCCTATGTCATCACCGGGCCGGGGCTGTGCAACGCGATGACGCCGCTGGGGCAGGCGTTCTCGGACAGCGTGCCGGTGCTGGCGATCTCGTCGTGCCTGGACGAGACCGCGGCGCGGCGCGGGCAACTCCATCAGATGCGCGAGCAGCGCGCCGCCGGCGCCACCGTCTGCGAGTGGAGCTTTGAGGCCCGCGACGCCGCCGGCGCCTATGCCCTGATCGACCGCGCATTGGCCGAGTTCGCCGCCCTTCGCCCGCGGCCGCGCCACATCCAGGTGCCGATCCGCACGCTCGAAACGCCCGCGCCGTTTCCGCCGCTTGCCCCGCCCGCGCCCGAACGCGCCGCCCGGCCCGTCGCCGCCGCGCAGGCGCTGTCCGCGGCGCTGAAGACGGCGGAACGCCCGCTCTTCGTCTTTGGCGGCGGTGCGGCGGCCGGTGCGGCAAGCTGGGCCGAGATCGCCGAACGGTCGGGCGCGGCGAGCTTTACCACCTATGCCGGGCGCGGCATCGCGGGGGGCAGGGCGCTCGATTTCGGGGCGTATCTCGCCCGCCCCGACAGCGCCGATGTCATCGCCGGCGCCGACCTGGTGGTCGCGGTGGGCACAGAGCTGTCCGAGGTCGATCTGTGGCGCGACGATCTCGGCCATGCCGGAAGGCTGATCCGCGTCGATATCGACCCGGCGGAACTGACCGGCACGCGGGGCACCGACATGGCCATCTGTGCCGACGCGGCGGCGCTGGCGCGCGAGGTGCTGGCGCTGGACGATTTTGGCCGCGCGTCCGGCTGGAGCGGCGCCGAGGTGGCCGCCGCCTGCGCCCGCTGGCGGGCCGAGGTCGATGCCGAGCGCCCGGGCATCGTGCCCGTCTGCGATGCGCTGCGCGCCGCCCTGCCGCCCGATACGATGATCTATTCCGACATGACCCAGTTCGCCTATGCCGCCAAGGAGGTGTGGCCGATGGACCGCCCCGGCCACTGGCACCACCCCTTCGGGTTCGGCACGCTGGGCTACGCGCTGCCGGCCGCCATCGGCGGGGCGGTGGCGCGGCGGGGGCTGCCGACGCTGTGCATCGCCGGCGACTACGGCTTTCAGTACACGTTGCAGGAACTCGGCACCGCGGTCGAACTGGGGCTGGCGCTGCCGATCCTGATCTGGAACAACGGCAAGCTCAAGGAAATCGAGGACAGCATGGTGCGCGCCCAGATCGCGCCCCGCGCGGTGGATGCGCTGAACCCCGACTTCTGCGTCCTGGCGCGGGCCTATGGCGCGCTGGCCGAGGCACCCGGCACCCCCGAGGACGTGGCCGCGGCGGTGCTGCGCGCGTTCCGCGCCGACCGGCCCACGCTGATTCACGTCACCCCGTCGTTCTAGATGTGTGTCGCGTCCGATCGGAATCACCCGCCCGTCGCGCCAGCGACGGGCACGCGCCCGCCCGCCCCCAAGGCGGGCGCGT
>CAZNMK010000596.1:0-1555 GCA_964574045.1 uncultured Roseovarius sp.
GCGCGCCGCTGATGGGCGCGCTTGCCGACACCGCCGGGCGGCGCCTGCCGTGGATCGCGGCGTTCTCGGCGATGTACGTGCTGGGCGCCGCCGGCATCTGGTGGACGCTGCCCGACGGATCGACGCTCTGGTGGGCGCTTTTCGCCTTCGGCATCGGGTTCGTCGGCGCCGAATACGCACTCATCTTCATCAATTCGCAACTGCCCTCATTGGCCCCGGCCGAAGAGACCGGGGCGATCTCGGGCGCGGGGTTCGCCTTCGGCTATCTCGGCGGGCTGATCTCCCTGATCGTGATGCTGGCGTTCTTCATGGAAGGCGCGGACGGGCGCACCATACTGGGGCTCGCGCTGCCCTTCGGCCTCGACGCCGGCGCGCGCGAAGGCACGCGCATGGTCGGGCCCTTCGCGGCGCTCTGGTACGCGGTGTTCATGATCCCCTATTTCCTGTGGGTGCGCGACCTTGGCCCGCCGCGCCGCGGCGGCGGCCTGAAAGGCGCGCTGAGGCTGCTGAAAAAGACCGTGCTGGGGCTCGGACGGCGGCGCAGCCTCGCGGCCTATCTCGGCTCCTCGATGCTCTACCGCGACGCGCTCAACGGGCTTTACGGCTTTGGCGGCACCTATGCGGCGCTGGTGCTCGACTGGTCGATCACCTCGGTCGGGCTTTTCGGCATCACCGGCGTGATCTCGGCGGCGATCTTTTCCTGGGTCGGCGGGCGGGTCGACCGGGCGCTGGGCCCCAGACCGGTGATCGTCGCCGCGATCTGGGGGCTGATCGCGGTCTGCATTGTCGTCGTGGGTATGGATCGCACACAGTTCTTCGGCATGACGCTGGCGCCGGACTCGAGGCTGCCGGATGCGGTGTTCATGACCTGCGGCGTGCTGATCGGGGGCCTCGGCGGCACGCTCCAGGCCGCCAGCCGCTCGCTGATGGTGCGCCACACCGACCCCGCCGCCCCGACCGAAAGCTTCGGCCTCTACGGCCTGTCGGGCCGCGCCACCGCCTTTGTCGCGCCGGCGCTGGTTGGCGCGGTCACGGCGATGACCGGCAGCGCGCGGCTCGGCGTGGCGCCGCTGATTGTGCTTTTCCTCGCCGGGCTCGTGCTGTTACGATGGGTCAGGGCAGAGGGGGACAGGGAAACATGGTCCAGAGCCTCAGACTGATCGCGCTGGCCGCCGTGCTGGCCGGCTGTACCGCCTCGGCCCCGCAGGGCACCGCGCCGGGGCTGGAACCGATCCTGTCGACGCAGAGCCTGCCGGCGGCGATGCAGGGCGTCGAGGCCAAACGCCTCTTCGGCGCCAAGACGCACGGCTCGAGGCAGGCGCCGGTGCCGTTCGGCAGCTACGCCAAGGGCTGTTTTTCCGGCGGCGTGCAACTGCCCGAGACCGGGCCGACATGGCAGGCGATGCGGCTATCGCGCAACCGCAACTGGGGCCACCCCGAGACCATAGATTTCATCGAGACGCTCTCGGCCTTCGCCGCCACCCGGCCGGGATGGGCAGGGCTCTATGTCGGCGACATCAGCCAGCCGCGCGGCGGGCCGATGCTGACCGGGCAC
>CAZNMK010000597.1:0-1544 GCA_964574045.1 uncultured Roseovarius sp.
TGTCGGTGGTGTCGAGGAACATGGTCGAGCCGCCATAGCTCATCGCGTGCTGCGACACCGGCAGTTTCTCGTCCAGCGACAGCCGCCCGTCGCGGATCGCCTCGAACGCCACGTAGAGCGTCATCAGCTTGGACATCGACGCCGGCGGCAACGGCATGTCGGCGTTCTTTTCCAGCAACACCGTGCCGGTGGTCATGTCGACGACAAAGGCAGCCCTGGCGCGGGTTTCGAACGCCTGCGCCGGCAGGGCCAGCGCCAGGATCAGGGCGATCGGGGCCAGAAAGGCGGTCAGACGGGTCATGGCGGCACGCGGTCAGTCGGTTACGGGATAGGCGTCGGCGAAGCCCACGCCCCTGATCTTGCGCAGCAGCACGCTGCGCTCGGAACGCTCGGCGGCGGGGCCGACGAGCACACGCCAGAAGGTCTTGCCCTTGGCGCTCTGCTTCTTGACGATCGGAACCATGCCGTTCTGGCGCATGGCGGTGGCGGTGTTGCGGGCGTTCTCTTCGACGCTGAAGATGCCGATCTGGATATAGGGCTTGTCCAGCGACGATCCCTGCGCCGGCGTGGCGGCGGGCTGCGCGGCGGCGGGCGGCGCGGCCGCGGGTCGCTGCGCGGGCGGCGCGGTCTCGGCCGCGTCGATGGCGGCGCCGGCGGCGGTCGCCACCGGGTCGAGCGCCGTCGTCTCGACATCCTCGGGCGCGGCCAGATCGGCGGTCGGGGCGGGCACGGGTTCCTCTTCGGGCTGGGCCTCGCGGCGCAGGGCGGTGACATTCAGCTGCGCCGGCGCCCCGGCCAGCATGCCCAGCGCATCCGCCGCGTCCGACGAGACCTGGATCGGCGGTCCGGGATTTTCGCGTTCGCGCCGGAAAAGCGCGCCGATGACGAACTTGGAATTATCGGTGTTTCGGATGATCACGCGCTCGGGCTCGCCGACGTCCGGGTGCGCCACCCAGACCCCGCCCAGCGAGGGCCGCCCGTCCCAGAGCCCCGCTTCGGTGACCTGAAAGACCTCGGGCGCCTCGACGTCGCGTTCGACCAGCCGGGTGGTGCCCTCGGCCGCGGCGCCGGTGCTGTCTTCGGTTTCCGCCCTGGGCTGAAAGAGGTTGAAACCGCCCTGCCCCTCTTCGCCGCAACCGCCGAGCGCGAACGCGCCCAGAAGCGCCAGCGCGGCACCCGCCCGCGAAAGCCCTGAATGAGATATCCGATGTGCCATGCCCGGCCCCTTGCCTGTCGTCACGCATCCGCGCCTGCCCGGTTCGCCCGGACCTTTGAACTGCGCGCCCCCTGCCCCGGCACCCTGCCGCGTCGGCCGCGCAAGGGACCCTGGGCGACACTCTAACCCCGGAACGCCGCCAAGAAAAGCATGCAGCGCGCCGCCGGGCGAATTCCCACCGCTCCGGGCACCTTTCAGAATCGCATCCGCCCGATTAAGGAAGTCCCGACCCGGAGGAGTGGCAGAGTGGTCGAATGCACCGGTCTTGAAAACCGGCGTGCGCGAAAGCGTACCGTGGGTTCGAATCCCACCTCCTCCGCCACTTGCC
>CAZNMK010000598.1:0-1540 GCA_964574045.1 uncultured Roseovarius sp.
CATGGCGTCCTTGAGCGTGCCGCGACCAGACGTCACCGGCACTACCTCGGCACCCAGCAGGCGCATGCGAAAGACGTTGGGCTTTTGCCGCTCGACATCGTGCGTGCCCATGTAGACCACGCATTTCAGTCCGAACTTGGCGCATACCGTCGCCGTCGCCACCCCGTGCTGGCCGGCCCCGGTTTCGGCGATGATGCGGGTCTTGCCCATTCGCCGCGCCAACAGGATCTGGCCCAGCACGTTGTTGATCTTGTGCGCGCCGGTGTGATTGAGCTCGTCGCGCTTCATGTAGACCCTGGCCCCGCCCAGATGCGCGGTCAGCCCCTCGGCGAAATAGAGCGGGCTGGGACGGCCGACATAATGCGTCCACAGGTGCTGCATCTCGTCCCAGAATTCCCGGTCGGTCTTGGCGCGCTCGTACTGTTCTTCCAGTTCCAGGATAAGTGGCATCAGCGTTTCCGACACGAACCGGCCGCCGAACTGCCCGAACCGGCCCTTTTCGTCCGGCCCGGTCATGAAAGAGTTGAAAAGGTCGTTCATGATGCGCTGCCCTTCTCCTGACTTGCCGCATACCCATATGGAACGCGCCGGCGGTTTTCCAGCGATTTCCTGAGCCTCCCGCCCCGGCGGCCCGGCATGGGATGCAGGGCGGCAAAGGAACGGACCGGGATGACGCCACGGGACCGGATTTTGCCGGTTGCGGCCTTTCGCCCGCCACGGCGTGCATTATGTTGCGGCAAACAGTGATCTTTCTTGGGGGCTGCGCGCCATGACCACCGATCCTCTTGTCGTCTTCACCCCCTCGGGCAAACGCGGCCGCTTTCCCGCCGGCACGCCGGTGCTGACCGCCGCGCGGCAGCTGGGTGTCGACCTCGATTCGGTCTGCGGCGGGCGCGGCATCTGTTCCAAGTGCCAGATCACGCCCAGCTATGGCGAGTTTCCCAAGCACGGCGTCAGCGTCGCACAGGACGCGCTGTCGGAATGGAACGCGGTCGAGGAACGCTATGACCAGAAACGCGGGCTCAAGGCGGGCCGGCGCCTCGGCTGCCAGGCAAGGATCATGGGCGACGTGGTGATCGACGTCCCCCCCGAAAGCCAGGTCCACCGCCAGGTGGTGCGCAAGGCCGCCACCGCCCGCCAGATCGAGATGGACCCGGCGACGCGGCTTTTCCTGGTCGAGGTCGACGAGCCCGACATGCACGAACCGACCGGCGACCTGGAACGCCTCGCCCGCGCGCTGAAGGCGGAATGGGGGATCGAGGCGATCCGCGCCGACACCACGCTTTTGGGCAAGCTGCAGAAGGTGCTGCGCAAGGGCGGTTTCCGCGTCACCGTGGCGCTGCACAAGTCGCACAAGGACGATGCCGCGCGGGTGCTGGAAATATGGCCCGGCCTGCACGAGGGCGGGCTTTTCGGGCTGGCCATCGACCTCGGCAGCACGACCATCGCCGCGCATCTCACCGACCTCGTCACCGGCGAGGTCAGGGCCAGCGCCGGCATCATGAACCCGCAGATCCGCTTTGGCGAGGATCTGATGAGC
>CAZNMK010000599.1:0-796 GCA_964574045.1 uncultured Roseovarius sp.
GACACGCCGGTCTCGATCTTGCTGGCCAGGCTGTTGACACCACCCGACACGGTGGCCACGCCGGCGACGCCCAGGCCCACGACGGCTGCGGTCAGCACGACCCAGTCAACGGTCACGGCGCCTTCTTCTTCCTGGCGGAATTTCTTGATGAACTTGATCATGGTTGGTCCCTCCATAGGATCTCAGTAGTTCGGTTTCCAACCGCGCCGGGGGTGAACTGGGCCGCCTCTCTCAAAAAGACCCGTCGCCGTTGCGGTATCGCCAGATATAGCCAGTGGAATCGGGCAGGAATTTGGCAGCATTGGCAGCATTTTGTGAATCTTAATTTCCCTCCCGATCATCATGTTAACTTACTGAATATGAATGATAAAAAAATCCAGAAACATGAATGCGGCACGGGCGGCGGGGGTCTTTCCGGCCGCAAAGCGAGTGCCGTCGTATACGGATAGCGGACAAAGCCCGTGAATTCGCGGACTGTTTCCATTATGCTGCCGGCAAAAGAATTCGAGGCAGAGCAGTGATCCGTATCCAGATATGCGCGGCGCTCGCGGCCGGTTTGGCGGCGGCGGGGGGCGCGGTGGCCGACAGCCCGCCGCCCTTTCCCGACTTCACCTTCAAGATGGGAAAGCCGCCGGAACCAGGCGCCGGCAAGCGCATCACCGTGCAGATCGAGCCCGGCGACCAGCCGCTGCCCAGGCGGCGCGACGACGGCAAGGCGACGGACGAGGATGAAAGCCCGGGCGCCGCGCCGGCCGCCTCGCGCTATGGCTGGTTCTGGTCCGGGGTGGAAGCCGGG
>CAZNMK010000599.1:806-1532 GCA_964574045.1 uncultured Roseovarius sp.
GTCGTGGTGGCCCCCGGCGAGTGGGACTTCGACCGGACGGTGCGCGCGTGGCCGCGCCCCGGCTGCAGCTGCTGCAATCCATCGCCGCGCGCGACGGCCCCGACATCCTGCGCGCCACCATCGGCACGCGGGTATCCCCCGCGCTGGCGCTCGCGGTGATCGCGGTCGAATCGGCGGGTCGCGCGGACGCCGCCAGCAACAAGGGCGCGCAGGGGCTGATGCAGCTCATGCCCGACACCGCGACGCGCTTCGGCGTGGCCGACCCGCTCTCGGCGTCCGAGAACATCCGCGGCGGGGTGGCCTATCTCGACTGGCTGCTGGGCGAATTCGGCGGCGATGCGGTGCTGGCGCTTGCCGGCTACAACGCCGGCGAGGGCGCGGTCAGGGCGCATGGCGGTGTGCCGCCCTTCGCCGAGACGCGCGACTATATCCCCAAGGTGCTGGCCGCCTTTCGGGTGGCCAGCGGCCTGTGCAAGACGCCGCCGCAACTGGTCACGGACGCCTGCGCGCTGAGGCTGGCCGCCAACTGACGGGCGCCTATACGACCGTGGCTTCGGTCTTGGCGACGATCTCCTCGCGGGTGACGCCCGGGGCGCATTCCTGGATATGCAGGCCCTTGTGGGTGACATCCAGCACGCCGAGATTGGTGATGATGCGGTCGACCACGCCGGCGCCGGTCAGCGGCAGGGTGCATTCCTTCAGGAGTTTCGGCTCGCCGGCCTTGTT
>CAZNMK010000600.1:0-1528 GCA_964574045.1 uncultured Roseovarius sp.
GGTGTGGTGGCATTCCAGCACGTCGGGGATGCGGCGCACCGCGCGCTCGAACGCCTCGAGCACGTCGTCGGCCTGGGTCGAGAGGGTGATCTCGACGAATATCGTCGCCGACATGCCCAGCTTGTGCGCGTCGAGCAGCGCGACGTAGCCGCGGATATAGCCGTCCTTTTCCAGCCGCCCGACGCGCCGGTGACAGGCGCTGGCCGACAGGTTCACCGCCTCGGCCAGGTCGGCGTTCGATATCCGGCCGCGGCGCTGAAGCACCGACAGCAGGCGGAGGTCCGTTGCATCGAGTGTCATGCGAGCAAAATCCTGCGAAAAATTTCAGTCTTCTTCGAAGAAACCGCACAAATTTGTCAAGAAGCAGAAGAATGTTTCAATACAATTGCGCCCGGCCTGGGTCATTGTGGCATCATGCCAGAGGGAGGAATGGCGCATGAAGATCGGATGCCCGACAGAAATCAAGCCGCAGGAATTCCGCGTCGGCCTGACGCCCAACGCCGTGCGCGAGGCGGTGGCCCACGGCCACCGGGTGACGATGCAGGCCGGCGCGGGCGAGGGCGCGGGGTTCACGGACGCCGCCTATGAGGCCGCCGGCGCGCAGATCGCCGCGACCGCCGAAGAGATTTTCGCCGGGGCCGACATGATCGTCAAGGTCAAGGAGCCGCAGGCGGGCGAACGCAGGATGCTGCGCGAGGGGCAGGTGCTGTTCACCTACCTGCACCTGGCCCCCGACCCCGAGCAGACCAGGGACCTGCTGGCGTCGGGCTGCACCGCCATCGCCTACGAGACGGTGACCGATGCCCGCAGCGGGCTGCCGCTGTTGGCGCCGATGTCCGAGGTCGCCGGCCGGCTGGCGCCGCAGAGCGGTTCCTGGGCGCTGCAAAAGGCCAATGGCGGCAGTGGCGTGCTGATGGGCGGCGTGCCCGGCGTGCGCCCGGCCAACGTGGCGATCATCGGCGGCGGCGTCGTCGGCGCGGCGGCCGCGCGGGTGGCCGTGGGAATGGGCGCCAATGTCACCGTGCTCGACCGGGCGGTGGCGCGGCTTTCCTATCTCGACGACGTCTTCATGGGCCGCCTGACCACGCAGTATTCCGACGCCGCCGCGCTGGAGGAGCTGATCCCGCGCATGGACATGGTGATCGGCGCGGTGCTGATCCCGGGGGCGGCGGCACCCAAGCTGGTGCGCCGCGACCAGCTGAGGCAGATGAAGCCCGGTTCGGTGCTGGTCGATGTGGCCATCGACCAGGGCGGCTGTTTCGAGACCTCGCGCCCGACCACCCACGCCGATCCGATCTACGAGGTCGACGGCGTGGTGCACTACTGCGTCGCCAACATGCCGGGCGCGGTGGCGCGCACCTCGACCCAGGCGCTGGGCAATGCGACCATGCCCTTCATGCTGGCGCTGGCGGACAAGGGTTGGAGACAGGCCTGCGCCGACGATCCGCATCTGCTCGAGGGGCTCAACGTTCATGCCGGGCAGCTGACCTATTACGCGGTGGGCAAGGCGCTGGGCATCGACGTGATC
>CAZNMK010000601.1:0-1523 GCA_964574045.1 uncultured Roseovarius sp.
GAAAGCGCCCTGCGCGGCCACGGCATCGAGCGGCTGGAACTGAAGCGCCAGCTCAGCCCGGCCTGGACCACCGAGTGGATGAGCGCCGAGGGCCGGCAGAAGCTCGAAACCTACGGCATCGCGCCGCCGCAACCCGCGGGCGGGCCCGAGCGCTGCCCGCGCTGCGGCGGCAGCGATCTGGAACGGCTCAGCCAGTTCGGCTCGACGCCCTGCAAGGCGCAGTGGCGCTGCCGCGCGTGTCTCGAGCCGTTCGAATATTTCAAGTGCATCTGAAGGGGGCGCCCGCATGTCGCGCTTTCACGATCTGGAAGTCATCGACATCCGCAAGACCATCCGCGACGCGGTGGTGGTGACACTGCGCCCCGTGAACGGCGCAGCGGCCGAGTTCGACTTCGTGCAGGGCCAGTACCTGACCTTCCGCCGCGACTTCGACGGCGAGGAACTGCGCCGCTCCTACTCGATCTGTTCGGGCGCTGATGAGGGCGTGCTGCAGGTGGGCATCAAGCGGGTCGAGGGCGGGGCGTTCTCGGCCTGGGCCAACGACGCGTTAGAGGTCGGCGAGGTGCTGCAGGCGATGCCGCCGATGGGGCGCTTTCACGCCCCGCTCGATCCGGCGCGGGGGCGGCACTATCTGGGCTTCGCCGCCGGTTCGGGCATCACGCCGGTGCTGTCGATCCTGCGCACCACGCTGGCGCGCGAGCCGCGCTCGGCCTTCACGCTGGTCTATGCCAACAAGGGCGTGAACACGATCATGTTCCGCGAGGAACTCGAAGACCTCAAGAACACCTATCTCGGCCGCTTCAACGTCATTCACATTCTCGGCACCGACGCGCAGGAGATCGATCTCTTCACCGGGCGGCTCACGCGGGAGAAATGCGCCGAGCTCATCCGCACCGGCTGGGTCGATGCGGCCACCGCCGACATCGCCTATATCTGCGGCCCCGAGCCGATGATGCTGGCCATCGCCGCGGCGCTGCGCGAGGCCGGGATGAGCGATGACCGCATCCGCTTCGAGCTTTTCGCGACCGCCCAGCCCGGGCGGCTCAAACGCCCGCCCCGCACCGCCGCCGCCCCGGCCGAGGCCGCCGGCGCGCGCACCGAGATCGCGGTCACGCTCGACGGGGCGACGCGGACGGTCACCGCCCTGCCCGGACAGAGCCTGCTCGACGCGGCGCTCGCGGGCGAGATGGACGCGCCCTTTGCCTGCCGCGCCGGGGTCTGCTCGACCTGCCGCTGCCGGGTGATCGAGGGCGAGGTCGAGATGGCGGTGAACCACGCGCTCGAGGATTACGAGGTCGAAAAGGGCTACGTGCTCTCGTGCCAGGCGCGCCCGCTCACCGACCGGGTCCGCATCGACTATGACCAGTGAGGCCCGCGCCATAACCGACGCCATGAGCATCGCCGACTATCTCGCGCAGGGCGGGCGCCTGACGAGCCCCGCCAACGTGCCGCCGCGCTATCGGGCCGAACTCTTGCGGATGATGGCGACCGGAGACAGGTACCGATACTCGCGAGCGGCCAGC
>CAZNMK010000602.1:0-1522 GCA_964574045.1 uncultured Roseovarius sp.
GCTGCCGCTTGATCCGGCCCGCCATGATGTTGGCGTTGATCGGCACAAAGGAGTGGGTGACCACCATGTCGACGGGCAGGTTCAGCTCGTCGAGCATCAAGCTGTCGGTCTTGGCGGGGTAGTTCTTCACCGCGAAGATCGCGCCGCGCTTATCGCCGACAGCACCGTCCGAGAGCGCAATGGTCGTGCCGCGGAAGGTGACCCGGGTATTGGCCACATCCTCGGCGATCACGCCTAAGCGCGACCGAGGAAAGAGCGGATGCTCCTCGCCTGTGTTGAGCGACCCGAGGAAGCCCAGAAGCTCGCCGGTGCTGGCCGCAAGCAGCCGGGGTTTCAGCTCATCGAAAGACGACAGCAGAAATCCCACCACCTCGTCGAGTTTGCGTAAGCGGCGGGTGGTGTCGGCTGCGAGCCGGGCGCGGGAGGCCCCAAGTCCGAACGGCAGGCGGCTGCCGGTCTCCGGTCGCTTCAGCACCGTCAGGGTCAATGTTTTGTCGCGCAAGCCCGCGCGGCCGAGATGCGCGTGCCATCGTTTGTCGACAGTTGCAGCAAACCCCTCACCCGGGATGGGCGGCAGGGTCACATCGACCGCTTTCGAGACCTTGTGCAGGTAGAAAGAGAACTCGGTCCCGACTTGCGCCACGATGCCAGCCAGCAACGCTCCGATCCGGTCGAGATGCCCGTCCTCGCTCGTGGTGCTGTTCACCCCTTCGAGGCGGATGCACTGCATCAGTTCGTTGCCGCGTGTCCGGATCGTTCGGTCGTTCACGAGGCTCACATAAGGCAGCATCATTGAGAGCCGCTTCTCGCCCTTGACCCATGCGGGTAGCGCGGTCAGCGGATCGATGGCGTTCTCAACCTCATCGGCAATTCCATCACGGGGCATAGCTGTCGCCTCCGTGCAGCTTGCGGTTCGTCGTGGGCGGGGTTTCCTGCAGGGTGATCACCAGGACATCGAGGAAGTTCGGATCCCAGTCTGCGGCCTTCCAGAGCGCCGGCCAGGCCAGCCCCGCGAACACAGCCACCACCCAGCTCTGCACCCAGAGGAACAGAAGCGTCGAGCCGAAGAGCCAGACCATGGCGTACATGATCGGCAAGCCCATCAGCTTGGGTGGCCTGAGAAGACCGATGAATACGCGGGACTGGTCAGCCATGGATGGAGCTCAGGTGGTCCAGATGGCGGCGACGATGGTGGGTGCTGCGGCGATGCCGGCGATTGCAACCACGACCCAGAGCGCCTGACGAAAGTCGAGGATGCCAAAGAGCCAGGAAAGGAACACCCCGATCAGTGCGAGCGTGCCAATCACGATCCCCAAGGGACCGGTGATCGCATCGACAATGCCTTGAAGCAGGGTCTGTACCGGCGAGAGGTCGATGCTCTGCGCGAGCGCTGGACCTGCCAGCACGATAAGGGCCATCGCGCCGAACGCGGTGATCGCCCGCGTGCGGAGCACGCTTTGACGTTTCCTCGATGTCATGAAAGATCTCCTCTGAGCCGCTCAAACACGGCAGTCACACGGGC
>CAZNMK010000603.1:0-1516 GCA_964574045.1 uncultured Roseovarius sp.
CAGTTCGCCAGATCGCCGTTCTCGGCCACCTCCATCGCGCCCAGGATCGCCATCGCGATCTTGCCGCCGCGGATCATGCCGAAGCTGGTGGCGCTGTCGAAATAGGCGGTGTGGGGCAGCTCCGTCACCGTCTGCTTGCCGGCGTTGATCAGGTCGGCGTCGACCTCTTCCTCGGTCGGGAAGGGGCCGATGCCGAGCATCCCGTTCTCCGATTGCAGCGTGACGTGCACGCCCTCGGGGATGTAGTTGGCAACGAGCGTCGGAATGCCGATGCCGAGGTTGACATACATCCCGTCCTCGAGTTCGCGCGCCGCGCGGGCGGCCATCTGATTGCGGTCCCAGGGCACTTCAGGCCTCCCGAATGGTGCGTTGTTCGATGCGCTTCTCGTGCTCGCCCTGGATCAGGCGGTGCACATAGATGCCGGGCAGGTGGATCAGGTCGGGATCGAGGCTGCCCACCGGCACGATCTCCTCGACCTCCATCACGCAGGTGCGCCCGCACATCGCCGCCGGCGGGTTGAAGTTGCGCGCGGTCTTGCGAAAGACCGCGTTGCCGGTCTCGTCGGCCTTCCACGCCTTGACGATCGAGAGATCGGCAAAGATGCCGCGCTCGAGGATATAGGTCTGGCCGTCGAACTCCTTGTGTTCCTTGCCCTCGGCCACCTGGGTGCCGACGCCGGTCCTGGTGTAGAAGCCGGGGATGCCGGCGCCGCCCGCGCGCATGCGTTCGGCCAGCGTGCCCTGGGGGTTGAACTCGATCTCCAGCTCTCCGGCCAGATACTGGCGCATGAATTCCGCGTTCTCGCCGACATAGGACGACATCATCTTCTTCACCTGGCGGGTCTGCAGCAGGATGCCGATGCCGAAATCGTCGACCCCGGCATTGTTGGAGGCAAAGGTCAGATCCTTCACGCCCGATTCCCGGATCGCGCTCAGCAACAGTTCGGGGATGCCGCACAGGCCGAACCCGCCGGCGGCGATCAGCATCCCGTCATGCAACAGCCCGTCGAGCGCATCTGCCGCGGACCCGTAGATCTTGCTCATGGATATCCCTCCTGAATTTCGCCCCGATATGCGGCAGGCGGGGGCAAAGTGTCAACGCCTGCCCCCCCGGGACCGGGCGCCTGTCTTCATCTTGCTCTAAATACTCCCGCCGGAGGCATTCGTCTCTCGATCCTTCGGGAGACCTATTTCCCGGCAGCGGATTTGCGGCGCGCGGCCGGTTTCCTGCCCTTGCCCTTCTTCGCGGCCTTCTCGGCGATCAGTTCCACCGCCATCTCCATCGTCATATCGGCCGGCTCGACCCCCTTGGGCAGGGTGGCGTTGACCTTTTCCCATTTCACGTAAGGGCCGTAGCGGCCGTCCATGACATTGACCGCGCCGCCCTTGTCGGGGTGTTCGCCCAGTTCCTTGAGCGGCCTGGCGGCCCCCGCGCGGCCCTTGCCGCGGCTGGCGGCCTTTTGCGCCAGCACCTCGACCGCGCGGTTCATGCCGACGGTAAAGACCTCGTCGGCCT